>JAPKCG010000186.1 GCA_028823055.1 Sphingomonas bacterium | reverse complement strand
GGCCGCGGACCCATTCCTGCCATTCGTCGGTCGTGTCGGCGAGCATCTGGTCGAGTGTCGCCTGCAGATTGCCTGAAAAGCTTTCATCGGGGCCGAGGAAGAAATGCAGCGGATGTTCGACGCGAAACGCATGTTCCGCCTCGATCATCCCCGTCGGCGCACTCGTCGTCAGCCGCAGCGTCATCGTGTCGAGCGCAAAGCGAATGTGGTTCGATGCGCCGATCTGTTCGCGGCAATGCTTGCCCCAATCGGATGTCGGGCGCAGCTTTACGCGGATGCGCGGACTGCCGGAAACGGGGCGGACGATCCGCGCGAAGGCGACCGGGCGATAGCTGCGGCCAAGGCGGCGGAAGCGCGGACAGAAATCGACGATCTCGATCGCATTGCCTGCCGCATCGCTGTGGCGGCTGATGAGGATGGGGGTGTTACGGACGTAATGTTGTTCGATGTCGACGACGTTTTCGAGCTCGATGCTCCAGAAACCGTCCTTGGGTTCTTCCCCGCCGAGCAGCGCGGAAAAAACGGGATCGCCGTCGACGCGCGGAACGCAGCCCCAGACGAATCGACCCGCGCGATCGACGAGCGCGCTCACCTGACAATTGCCGATCGGGAAAAGGTCGAGTGAGGTCATGCCGCCACCTCCTCGACCGCGCGCGTCAGCCATTGTCGCGCCGCGGCGACGCTTGGCAAGCGCCAGGCGGCGGCGGTGTCGCGTGGCTCGCCGATCAGGATGCCGCACCCGCCATGCGCCGTAGCGGCGATCATCGCGGGCTCGTCAGTATCGTCGTCGCCGAGAAAGACGGGTCGATGCCCCGTCATCGCCGTCATTGTCATCAGACGGTCTATCGCGGTGCCCTTGTCGGCGCCGGGGACACGAATTTCGATCATCATTTTCCCCGTTTGCAGGTGAAGGCCGGTTTCGCCCGCCAATCGCGTCGCCAGCGCGATGCTGTTGCCCGCATAATCCGGCGCGCGGCGATAATGGAGCGCTGCGCCGAGCGGCTTGGTTTCGACGAGCAGCCCGGGTTTGTCGGCGGCAAAAGCGTCCATCTCGGCGATAATACGGTCGAGCACCGCCGGACGTTCCGCGTCGTGGCGCGTTCCATCGGGGAGGGCGATTTCGAGACCGTGGCTGCCCGATATGATCAGCTGCCGCTGACCGAATAGCGACTGGATCTCATCGACCGGACGCCCGCTGACGATCGCGATTCGGCCATCGAGCCGCGCGGCCAGTCGGGCGACGATCGCGGCAAGGGCGCTGTCGACCATCACGGCATCGGGTGTGTCGGCCAGATCGACGAGCGTGCCGTCGAAATCGAGAAACAACGCGGCATCGGCAAGCAGCGACAGCGGCGGCGGGGAAAGGTCTTGTTGCACTGCAACACCTTGCCCGCATGGGCGGGGGCGGGTCAACCGCAGCGATATTGTGAATCTCGATCGTACCGCATTAATGGCTGGTCATGCCGATCTCTCTCATCTGCCTCGATGCCGACGACACGCTGTGGCAAAACATGCGCCATTTCAATGAGGCGGAAGCCGCGTTCGTCGCGCTGCTCGCGCCATTTGCCGACGCCAATATCGCGCGAAAAGCGCTGGAGGCGTGCGAAACGCGTAATTTGCCGCTTTATGGCTATGGCGCGAAAAGCTTCACGCTCTCTCTGATCGAAACCGCCGTGGAGTTGGCCCCCGGGGAAATCGACGCCGGGATGGTTCAGGACATCCTGGCGGCCGGCCGCCGGTTGCTCGCGCATCCAGTCGAACTGCTCAACGACATTGAGGCGACGCTCGACCTGCTGGCGTCACGCGCGCGTTTGATTCTGGTGACGAAGGGCGACCTGCTGCACCAGGAGGCAAAGCTTGCCGCCTCGGGACTCGGCGACCGGTTCAGCGGTGTCGAGATTGTCAGCGACAAGCGCGTGGCGACCTTCGAACGGATTTTCCAGACCTATGGCGTCGCCCCGCAGGAAGCACTGATGGCTGGCGATTCGATGCGGTCGGACATCTTGCCCGCGCTCGGGGCGGGCGCATGGGCAGCGCATATTCCGCAAGGGGGCGCATGGAGTCATGAACATGCCGACGCGCCCGACAGCGCGCGGTTTCGGGCGCTCGAACGTTTGGCCGATCTGCCCGCCTGGGTCGACAGTATCGCTTGACGGGCAGGGCCGCCTGATAGCCCGCGTCGCCTGACAGCCCTCAGGGGACGTTGCGGCGCAGTTCGTCGAGCCAGACCGTGGCGGTGCCGTCCGACGGCGCCCGCCAATCGCCGCGGGGAGAGATCGCGCCGCCCGCCGATACTTTCGGCCCGTTGGGGAGCGCGGAGCGTTTGAACTGGCTCGTCGCAAAGAAGCGCGTCAGGAACTTCTCCAGCCATGATTTGATCGTCGCCAGGTCATGTTCGGCACGCGCGCCCTCGGGAAAGTCCAGCGGCCAGCGCCCGGCCCTGGCATCGCGCCAGGCGTGCCACGCGAGGAAAGCGATTTTCGACGGCGGCATCCCGAACCGGATGACATAATGCGCGAAAAAGTCGTTGAGCGCATATGGTCCGATCACCGATTCGGTTGATTGGATTGCGCCATCCGCGCCGGCGGGGACGAGTTCGGGAGAAATCTCCGTCGACAGGATGCGCGTCAGTATCGCATCGGTTTCCGCATCATATTGGTCGGTGCGAGTGCACCAGCGGATCAGAAACTGGATCAGCGTCTTGGGGACGCCGGTATTGACTGCATAATGGCTCATCTGATCGCCGACGCCATAGGTACACCAGCCCAGCGCCATCTCGCTGAGGTCGCCCGTTCCGAGCACGATCCCGCGCCGCTGATTGGCGAGGCGAAACAGATAGTCGGTGCGCAGCCCCGCCTGCACATTTTCGAACGTCACGTCATAAGCGGGTTCACCCTCGGCAAAGGGGTGCGCCATATCCTCCAGCATCCGGCGCGCGGCGGGGCGGATGTCGATCTCCTCGCCGGTCACGCCGAGCGCCTTCATCAATGCCCAGGCATTCGCCTTGGTATCCTCGCCCGTCGCGAAGCCGGGCATGGTGAAGCCGAGAATATCGGTGCGCGCGCGGCCGAGCCGGTCCATCGCCTTTGCCGCGACGATCAGCGCATGCGTCGAATCGAGCCCTCCCGAAACGCCGATGACGATCCGGTCGGCGTGCGCAGCGGTCATCCGCCTGGCGAGAGCCTCGACCTGGATGTTGAACGCCTCATAGCAATCGGTGTCGCGCTTTTCGGGCGTGTTGGGGACGAAGGGGAAGCGGCGCACCGACCGGCGAAGGCCAATATCCGCGAAATCGGGCTGCGCCGCGAACATGATCCGGCGAAACCACGTTTCGGGATGCCTCGCCGCGATCGCGCCGTCATTGAACGTGCCCATGCGAAGGCGTTCCTGCGTCAATCGCGCGGTGTCGACATCGGCGACGAGCAATTCGGCCGCCGCGCCGAAGCGATCCGATTCGGCGAGACAATCGCCCAGTTCGTGGATCAGGCCATGCCCGTCCCACGCGACTTCGGTCGTGCTCTCGCCCGGTCCCGATGCCGAATAGACATAGGCGCAAACCGCGCGCGCCGATTGCGCCGCCGCGAGCATCGCGCGTTCGCGGGCCTTGCCGATGACGATGTTCGATGCGCTGAGGTTGCAGCAGATCAGCGCGCCCGCCAGCGCACCCGCGGTCGAGGGCGGGGTGGGGGCCCAGTAATCCTCGCAGATTTCGGCGTGAAAGGTGAAATGCGGCAGGTCGCTCGCGGCGAAGATCAGGTCTGTCCCGAACGGCACCGCATCACCGCCCAGATCGATCGTCAGTCCCGCCAGCCCCATCCCGCTCGCGAACCAGCGTTTCTCATAATATTCGCGATAGTTGGGAAGGAACGTCTTGGGCACGACGCCGAGCACACGCCCGCGATGGATCGCGACCGCGCAATTATACAGCCGCCCGTTCCTGACCAACGCCGCGCCTAGGAGCAGCACGGGTTTGAGCTTTGCGGTTTCACTGGCGACGCGCAGGACAGCAGCGGCGCTCGCCTGTTGCTGCGCCGCCTGCAGGTGCAGGTCGTCGATCGCATAGGACGACAGGTTGAGTTCGGGATAGACGATCAGGTCGACGCCCTCGCTCTCCCCCTGTTGCGCGAGTGCGATCGCGGCGTCGGCATTGGCATCGACATCACCGACGCTCGCGAGCGGCGTGGCGGCCGCGACGCGGATCAGGCCATGGCGATGGATAGAATGGAAGGCGGCGGGTTTCATCGGCGTCGGTGTACCCAAAGGGGCAGGTGATAGCTAGGTGATCGGCGCGGACGGTTGATGGCGAGCACAGGGCCGTTATTGATGCCGCATCAATGAAAGGCCGGGCATGACTTCGATCTATGGCATCCCCAATTGCGACACGATGAAAAAGGCGCGGGCGTGGCTCGACGCGCATGACGTCATTTATGATTTTCACGATTACAAAAAGCGCGGCGTCGATGCCGATCATCTGAATCGCTGGGCCGATGCGGCTGGATGGGAAAAGGTGATCAACCGCGCGGGAATGACGTTTCGCAAGCTCGATGACGCGGCCAAGCAGAGCCTTGACCGCGACCGGGCGATCGCGCTGATGCTGGCGCAGCCATCGATGATCAAACGCCCCGTGCTGGAGCATGACGGTAAGGTCATCGTCGGGTTCGACGCCGACCGCTATGCCGCCGCCTTTGCCTGACCACGAGGCGGATTGCGCTTTCGGCCCGCCACGGTCATAAATTCAGGCAGGGGAGAGGAGCAAATGACCATTATTCGGCAGCGCGCACCCATATGGTTTCGCATCGTCGCGGTTCTGCTGCTGCTATGGGGCGCGATCGGCTGTTTCGCCTGTTATCAGCAATTCCGACTGGGCGCGGATGCGATGGGCCCGGCGGACGCGTATCAGCGCGCGCTTTATGCTGGGCTGCCCGTCTGGTACAACGCGGTTTACGCGGTGGCGGTCGGAACGGGATTTCTTGGCGCCGTGGCGCTGCTCGCGCGATCGGTGCTGGCGCGTCCATTGTTCGTCGTCTCGCTGGTCGCGGTCGTGATCCAGTTCGGCTGGCTGTTCGCCACGACCGATATCGTTGCGTATCGGGGGCCGACGACGATCGGGTTTCCGCTGTTCATCATCGCGGTGGCGGCGTTCGAGATATGGTTTGCACGATATGCGCAGCGGCGAGGCTGGATCGGTTGACGCGGGACGGGTAGAACCGCGCCCATGTCCACGACCTACACGCTCGATACGTCGACCAGCCGCGCCAATCCGATGCCCGCGCCCTTGAAGCGGCTGACCGTTCCCGCGATCAAACGCCGCAAGGTCGAAGGGAAGACCGAACAGCCGCTCGTCATGCTGACCGCCTACACGGTGCGGATGGCGCAATTGCTCGATCCGCATTGCGACCTGCTGCTTGTCGGCGATTCGCTGGGCCAAGTGATTTACGGTCTGCCGACGACGCTGGGCGTGACGCTCGACATGATGTGCGCGCATGGTGCGGCGGTGGTGCGGGGCAGCTATCACGCGGTCGTCGTCGTCGATATGCCGTTCGGCAGTTACGAGGCCTCGCCCGAGCACGCCTTTACCAGCGCCAGCCGCATCCTCGCCGAAACCGGCGCAGCGGCGGTCAAGCTCGAAGGCGGGGGGGCGATGGCCCCGACGATCGCGTTCCTTACCGCGCGCGGTATTCCGGTGATGGGACATATTGGTTTGACGCCGCAGTCGGTGAACGCGCTGGGTGGCTATGCCGCGCGCGGTCGCAGTCAGGAAGAGGAGGCGCGCATCCATACCGATGCGCAGGCGGTCGCCAAGGCCGGTGCATTCGCGGTCGTTGTCGAAGGCGTCGTGGAGCCGATCGCGCGGGAGATTACCGATCATGTCGACATTCCCGTTATCGGCATCGGCGCATCGGCGCATTGCGACGGCCAGGTGCTCGTCGCCGAGGATATGCTCGGCCTGTTTGATCGCACCGCGCGCTTCGTGAAGCGGTTCGAGGATCTGGCAGGACGGATTTCCGCGGCGGTCGAAACCTATGCCGATGAGGTGCGGACGCGACAATTTCCCGGCGCCGAGCAAATCTACGCCCCCCGTCCGCGCGAGGGGGAGGGTGCGCGCGAGGGGGAGGGGTTAGGCGACGGGCAGGGTGCCGCCAAAGACAGGGCGGATTGATCGGCTTCCGTTTCGCGCCCGGCGCGGCTAAAGGTCGACGCCGCTTTCCCCCATCATCTTCGTTCGGAGCCACTCTTGGCCGTCACTCCCACCAATAACGACGCATTTCTGCGAGAAGTCGACGAGGAATTGCGTCGCGATCAGATGGCCGCCTTCGGCAAACGATGGGGCATCGCGGTAATTGCGGGCATCGTTCTGCTGCTCGCGGCGTTCGGCGG
>JAPKCG010000185.1 GCA_028823055.1 Sphingomonas bacterium | reverse complement strand
ATTCCTGCCACATTGTTGCGGCGTTCGTCGTTTTCCCGATCAGCTCATGCTTGGTCGTCATTATCGTCGTCCATTTCGTGCCGTTGCCCCTATGCCGCGCGCCAAGGCTGGCATTGCTGGGGCTGGAGGCTGTTTCGACAACGCCGATAATCAATTTCTGGGTCCAAATAATGGCCGTGCGTGGGCCATAATGTCGCGCTAAGACGCTGGTCTATGATCCCAAATTCCCGTGCTTTCATTGCCCTCATCGCCATTCCTTTTGTGGTTGGCGCTGTTTCGGCCCCGTCCTGGTCGGCCCCATTCTGGTCGGCTACATCCTGGTCCGGGCAGGCAAAAAGAGCGGCGCTAGCGGTTAAGGCCGCCGCCAAGGTGCCGGTCGATACCGCGCCGTGGCTCTATGAAGGGTCCGACCTGCCGCATGATCCGGCGTGGCAATTCGGTACGTTGCCCAACGGCTTGCGCTATGCGGTGCGCAAGAACCGGGTGCCGCCGGGGCAGGTGTCGATCCGGGTACGGATCGATGCCGGGTCGCTGGAGGAAAGCGAAAGCCAGCGTGGCTTTGCGCATTTCATTGAGCATCTGTCGTTCCGGGGCAGCGAATATGTCCCTGATGGTGAGGCCAAGCGTGTCTGGCAGCGGTTCGGCGCGGCGTTCGGATCGGATACCAATGCGCAGACGAGTCCGACGCAGACGGTCTACAAGCTCGACCTGCCGTCGGCGACCGACGCGACGCTCGATGAGAGTTTGAAGATCCTGTCGGGGATGATGGAAAAGCCGACGATCGACGATGCGACGGTAAGTGCGGAACGTCCGATCGTGCTCGCCGAGCAGCGGGAGCAGCCCGCGCCGCAGGTCCGCTTCGCCGACGCGCACAATTCGCTGTTCTTCGCGGGCCAGCCGCTCAGCGACCGCTCGCCGATCGGGAATATCAAGACGCTGGAAGCGGCGACGGGTGACAGCGTCCGCGCCTATCACGACAAATGGTATCGCCCCTCGAATGCCGTCGTCGTCATTTCGGGCGATATGGACCCGCAACTGTTCGCCGACCTGATCGTCAAACATTTCGCGGGATGGGAGGGCAAGGGTCCGAACCCCGCGCTGCCCGATTTCGGCACACCCGACCCCAAGGCCCCGGTCGCGGCGTCGATCGTCGAGCCGGGCTTGCCGCCGCTGGTGCTGATGAGCGTCGTGCGCCCGTGGACGTTCAACGCCGATACCGCGATCTTCAATCAGAAACGCATGGTCGATACGATGGCGGCAAAGGTGATCAGCCGCCGACTGGAACGGCGGGCGCGGGCGGGGGCAAGCAATGTCCAGGCAGCGGTCGATATCGACGACCGTTCACGCTCCGCGAATATCACCGGCGTCACGATCCTGCCCGTCGGCGATCAGTGGGAGAAAGCGCTGAAGGACGTGCGCGCGGTGATCGCGGACGCCAGATCGGCCCCCCCGACACAGGCGGAAATCGACCGCGAATATGCCGATTACGATGCCGCGCTAAGGGCATCGGTCGCGCAATCGACGGTGGAAGCAAGTGCGAGACAGGCGGACGACATGATCGGCGCGCTCGACATTCGCGAAACGGTGACCGCGCCGCGATTTCAGTATGACATTCTGACGCAGGCCAAGGCCAAGAACATGTTCACCCCCGCGACGGTATTCGCGGCGACGAAGAAGATATTTGAAGGCACCGCGACGCGCGCGATCGTCAACACGCGCACGCTGGAGCCGCGCACGACCGAACGGCTGGCAGCGGCGCTGAAGGCGAATGTGTCCGGGCTGGCGGGCAAACGCAACAGCCAGGGCGCGGTGACGATGAAGGACCTGCCCGCGCTGGGCAAGCCAGGCACCGTCCGATCGCGCAGCAAGATCGCGGGACTGCCCGCCGAACAGGTGATCTTTTCCAACGGCGTGCGGATGCTGATCTTTGCGAGTCCCGATGACGCGGGGCGCGTGTTCCTGAAGGTGCGCTGGGGCGCGGGCTATAATGGCTTGCCTGCCGACAAGCCGACCCCGGCCTGGGCGGGCGATCTCGCCCTGATGGAAAGCGGCGTCGGCAAACTGAGACAGGACGATATCGATCAGCTTGTCGCGGGCCGCCAGATGGGGCTCGATTTCGGGATGGACGACGACGCCTTCTCGATGGCGGCGCTGTCGTCGCCGCAGGATTATGGCGACGAGCTGACGCTGATGGCCGCGAAACTGGCGCATCCACGCTGGGACGCTGCACCGGTGGCGCGTGCCAAGGCAGCGGCATCGGCGGCGATCGCGGGCTATGCCTCGTCGGCCGATGGCGTGCTCAGCCGCGACCTCGAAGGGTTGCTCCATGCGGGCGATCCGCGCTGGCAGACGCCCGACCAGAAGGCGATCGATACGCTGACGCCTGAGAATTTCCGCGCGTTCTGGGAACCGTTGCTCGCTGCCGGGCCGATCGAGGTCGACGTGTTCGGCGATGTGAAGCCGGACGAAGCGATCGCGGCGGTCGCCAAGAGTTTCGGCGCGATTCCGGCGCGGGTGGCGATGGCGAAAACGCCCCCGCCCGTGGCCTTTCCCGCGCACAATGCCGCCCCGGTCGAGCGGCGGCACAAGGGCACCACCAATCAGGCGGTGGCGCTGATCGCCTGGCCCACGGGCGCGGGGACCGACAATTATGTGGAAAGCCGGCGGCTCGACATCCTCAGCCTCGTTTTCAGCGATCGTTTGTTCGAGAAAATGCGTCAGGCGGCGGGTGCGAGCTATAGCCCCGGCGTGTCGAGCCAGTGGCCCATGGCTTTGCCCGGCGGCGGCCGATTGCTCGCGATGAGCCAGGTTTCGCCCGCCAATGTTCCGCTATTCTTTACGATGGCACGCGACATCGCCGCCGACCTGGCGGCGAAGCCGATTACCGAGGACGAGCTTACTCGCGTCAAAGGGCCGTTGATCCAGCAAATCCAGCGCGCCGGATCGAGCAGCCTGTTCTGGATGCAGCAAATGTCGGGCGGCACCTATGATTCCGGGCGGATCGAGGCGCTGCGGCGGATCGGCAGGGATTATGGCGAAGTGACCCCTGCGATCCTCCAGCAGACCGCAGCGACATATCTGGTGCCGGGCAGGGACTGGACGATGATGGTGCTGCCCGAGAAAGCGGCGAAGTAAGGCGGCGAGGTAACCGCGCCTCGACGTTCCGCGAGCCGCCCCGGTCCTCTCAGCCTTTAATGCTTGTAGAGGGCGTCGAGGCGTTCGCCATAAATCTGTCGGATGACATGGCGGCGGATTTTCAGGCTCGGCGTCAGCTGTTCGTTTTCGATCGTGAACGCATCGTCGGCAAGGATGAAGCGGCGGATCCGCTCGGTTACCGTCAGATCCTTGTTCACCGCTTCGACCGCGCGACCGATCGCGGTACGATAGTCGCTGTTTTCGACCAGCGCGGCGTCATTGCAGCGCGCATTGCTGGCGGCGCACCATTCCTGCGTCCATTCGGGATCGGGGACGATCACCGCGACCATATGCGGGCGGCGGTCGCCCGCGATCATCGCCTGCGCGATTTCCGGGCGCAGCGTCAGCATCCCCTCGACCTTTTGCGGGGCGATATTGTCGCCCTTGTCGTTGATGATCAGATCCTTCTTGCGATCGGTGATCTTGATCCGGCCCGCGGCGTCGATCACGCCGATATCGCCGGTGTGGAGCCAGCCATCCTTGATCACGCGCGCGGTTTCCGCCTCGTTCCGCCAATAGCCGGGCATGACGAGTTCGCCGCGGATGAGGATTTCGCCATCGTCGGCGATACGGATTTCGGTATCGATCAGCGCCGGGCCGACGCTGTCCATGCGGATCCCAGCACTGGGGCGGTTGCACGACACGACTGGCCCCGCCTCGGTCTGGCCATAGCCCTGGAGAAAGGTGACGCCGAGCGACTGGAAAAACGCGCCGACTTCGGGGGTGAGCGGCGCGCCGCCCGACACCATCGCCTTCATCCGGCCACCGAATTTCCTCGCGATCTTCGGTTTGAACAGGCGATCGACGATGAGCGCGGCGGGGCGATCGATCAGACGCAATCTGCCATCGAGGCGCCGGTTGCCGATGTCGATCGCGAGGCCCAGCAGACGCTGGGACAGGCCACCCTGTTTCTCGATCGCCTTCGAGATGCGCGTGCGCAGCACTTCGAACAGGCGCGGGACGACAAACATGATCGTCGGGCGGACATCCTCGATATTCGCGGCGAGTTTATCGAGGCTTTCGGCGTAATAGATCTGTCCGCCAAGGCCGATCGGAAAATGCTGGCCACCGGTATGTTCATAGGCGTGGCTGAGCGGCAGGAACGACAGGAATACTTCGTCACCCCAGCCGAAATCGTCCGAGATCACGGCCGTACAGCCAGCGACATTGTGGAGTATGGCGCCATGATGCTGCATCACCCCGCGTGGCGCGCCGCCGGTGCCACTGGTATAGATGATGCAGGCAATGTCGGTGCGGGCCAACGCCGCGGCGGCGGCGGTCGTCCCGATGACATCGGGCGCGTGATCCGCGATCAGTTTTCGCCACGAATGACAGGGGACACCCGCAGGCGCACGCATATCTTCGATGGCGATCAACTGCGGCGATTGCGACGATTGCAGAACCGCACGCATCACGCCCGCGCCCAGCTTCGCGGTCGAGACGATGACCGCGCAGGCACCGGAATTTTCGATGATGTGGATATGATCGCGGTCGGTGTTGGTGATGTAGGTGGGCACGGTGATGCACCCCGCCGCCATGATCGCCAGATCGCTGATACACCATTCGGGACGGTTTTCGCTGACCAGCATGACTCGGTCGCCGGGCTGTAAACCGATCGATTTCAGCCCCGCCGCCAGGCTCGACACCTGACGCGCCGCCTCGGCCCAGCTCGTCGACTGCCACGCGCCGCCGCGCTTCGCCCAAAGGAAGGGCGCATCGCCCTTTTCGGCCGCACGCTGGAAGAACATCGTGACGAGGTTGGGGAAATGTTCGAGACGGCGGGTCATTCATTGCTCTCCTGCGGCCGTCCGTTTCGGACGTGCCGGGTCATTGCTCGCGCCAACGTGCGGCGGCGGCGTTACGGATATTCGTCACTCGGCCGGGCGATTTCCCGGACGGCCGACGCGATCGATCCGGGTGACGCTGCCATCCTGACTCATCGCGACGCCTTCGCTGCGCGGATCGGCGGCACCGACCCAGCGGCCGTTCTTCCATTCGATCGCGTTCGCCTTGAGACCGAGTGGCGCGACCTTGACGTCCTCACCCAGCGCGACGAGCGCGGGGGCCATGTCCGCGCGTTCGGTTGCCGCTTCGAGATAGGCGGTCTTGCCGGGCGCGAAGATCAGTCCGGTCGCGATCGCCTCCTGCGCGCTCATATCCCAGTCGAGTACGCCGACCAGCGCCTTGGCGATCTGGGAAATGATCGTCGGGCCACCCGCCGCGCCGAGCGCGATGCGGACATGGCCGTCGGGACCATAGACGATCGTCGGCGACATCGAACTGCGCGGGCGCTTGCCACCCTCGACGCGATTGGCGACGAGATAACCATCGTCGGTCGGAACCATGTCGAAATCGGTCAGCTGATTGTTGAGCATCGCGCCGTCGACCGACAGGCCCGATCCGAAAACGCCCTCGATCGTCGTCGTCACCTCGACGACGTTGCCCGCGCTGTCGACGGTGACGAGGTCGGTGGTGCCGGGGACTTCGCCCGGCGTGGCCTTTTGACGCGACGGTGCGCCGGGGGGCGTCCCCGCGGCGACGTTTGCGATCGTCGAGGTCGTGCTCATCAGCGCGGAACGCGTGGCCAGATAGGCGGGATCAAGCATGCCCTTGACCGGCACCGACACGAAATCGGGATCGCCGATGTACATGTTGCGATCCGCGAACGCCAAACGCGACGATTCGGCGAACAGATGCCAGGCGACGGGCGAATGTTCGCCCATCGCGGCCATGTCGAACCGTTCGAGCTGTTTCAGGATCATCAGCACAGTCAGCCCGCCCGACGATGGCGGCCCCATGCTGCAGATCCGATAGACGCGATATCGGGCGCAGACCGGGTCGCGGGGCTTTGCCTCATAGGCCGCGAGGTCGGCGGTCGTCATCCTCGACGGGTTGCGCGCGGCGGTGTTGACGGTCGCGACGATCTGGTCGGCGGTCGGGCCGGTGTAGAAGCTGTCGGGACCGGCGGCGGCGATGCGTTCGAACAAGGCGGCCTGATCGGGGTTTTTGAACAGCGTGCCCGCCGGCAGCGCCTTGCCATCTGCGCCGAAGAAGGCGGCTTTCGCCCAGCCGGTGACATGGCCGCCATAGCTGCCGATCGAATTGTTGAGCCGTTCGCTGACGACGAAGCCGTCGCGTGCGAGCGCGATCGCGGGCTGGAACAGCTGCGCCCAGGGGAGCTTACCCGAC
>JAPKCG010000184.1 GCA_028823055.1 Sphingomonas bacterium | reverse complement strand
TTCCAGCGTGCCCGCCCTGCCGCAGGATGAATTGCTATCCCGGTTGCTGTTCGGCACCTCGATCACCAACCTGTCCGCGCCCGAGGCGTTGCAGCTCGCTTCCGCGGTCGCGGCGCTGCAGAATGGCGGCGGCGGGCTCAATCCGATCAACGCGGTACGCCGCGCGGCGGGGCTCGACCGCCTGCGTATCCTGCCCGCCGACCCGCAGACGGGGCAGGGCACCTCGATCGCGGCGGGTAAATATGTGACGCGGCGACTCTATGCGGAAATCGTCACCGACGGGCAGGGCTATTCAGCGACACAGGTCGAATTCCAGGTCACGCGCTGGCTGTCGCTGTTGTCGAGCATTTCAACGCTCGGCCGACAAAGCGCCAATGTGCGCGTGTCCAGGGATTATTAGGCCGCCAGCCGGTCGGGCGCTGCGATATGGTCGTTATGAGCCGGCTCGACCGGGGTCGCGACCAACGCACCGGCGTCCGAGGCTGCATAGTCCGGGAAAAGCAGGCGCGCGCCATAGACCGCGACACCGAGCGCCAGATAGGTGGCAACGACGAAGACCGGGTTCCACATCAGGCCGACCCCGAATGCGATGCGCAGGATGTTGGGCTGGATGCCGAGATCGCGGCCCAGACCTTCGCAGACGCCGAGGAGCGTGTCGGAACGGTTGAGAAGCGGGGTCTTGGTGGGCACGTCGGTTACTCCTTGTGGCTACCGGCGATCCGACGCCGGGACATAGCCTATGCATCGCAAAGCCTGTGCCAGATTGTATTTTCGACGCCGATACAGGGGTGTAGCTTAACAGCGCCTTGCAATAAGGCTGCGCTGGCGCAAATGGTTCCGCCGATGATCGGCGGGAAATCCCAACCGGTGGTCGGGAGCGCCACTTTGGGGAGATGAGCGCCTTTGCTACAAAACGCTCGCTTTTCGCAGCAAAAAACCCGGCAGGCTTTCGCGCTGCCGGGTCATTGCATCGTGATGGATGGGGTATCGTTATGAGGCAGACTGTCGAATGACGACCGCCACCGATCAGTTGGGCGCGCCGATCACCGCCTTGATTTCCATGAAATCGGCCAGGCCGAACTTGCCACCCTCGCGGCCGTTGCCCGATTGTTTGTAGCCGCCGAATGGCGTTCCGCCGCCGCCTGACCAGCTATTGATCGTCACCATCCCGGCGCGCAGGTGCGGCGCGATCTCGGCCGCCTTGGCAGGGTCGCCGGAGATCGTCGCGGACAGGCCGTAATCGGTGTCATTGGCCAGTTCGATCGCTTCGTCCTGGTCGCTGTATGTCGTGATCGTCGCGACGGGGCCGAAGGTCTCTTCGCGCCAGATACGCATGGCCGGCGTCACGTCGGTGAACAATGTCGGCTGGACGTAATAGCCCGCATTGCGGCCGTCGGGACGGCCCGTGCCGCCGGTGACGAGCGTCGCACCCTCGTCGATCGCGGACTGGATCAAGTCCTGGATCTTGTCGAACTGCGCCTTGTTGACGACGGGGCCGATATGCGCACCCATCTCGGCGGGGTCGCCGACCGCGACCGATTCCATGATCTGTTTGACGACGCCGCTCGCATCCGCCGCCTGGCTTTTGTGGACGAGCAGGCGCGTCGGCGCGATGCAGCTTTGCCCGGAATTGGCGATGACGCCTTGAACGGTGGGGGGCAGTACCTGCGCGAGGTCGGCACCTTCGAGGACGAGGTTGGGTGCCTTGCCGCCCAGTTCCTGATGGACGCGCTTGACCGTGGCGGCCGCCGACTGCGCGACCGCGATCCCCGCGCGAGTCGATCCGGTAAAGCTCACCATGTCGACGTCCTTGTGGCTCGACAGCGCCGAACCGACGCCAGGCCCATCGCCGTTGACGAGGTTGAAGACACCCGCCGGCACGCCCGCCTTGTCGAGAATTTCGGCGAGAATGATCGCGTTGGTCGGGGCCTCCTCCGACGGTTTCAGGATCATGGTATCCCCGGCGGCAAGCGCGGGGGCGACCTTTGCGCATATCTGATTGAGCGGCCAGTTCCACGGCGTGATCATCGCGACGACGCCGAGCGGCTCGTGAACCACCTTGTTCTTGCCGATTTGCTCTTCGAACTTGAACTCTTTCAGCGCGGCGAGCGTGCCGATGAAATAACCAAGGCCGGCGGGTGCCTGCGCCGCCTGCGCGAAGCCGACGGGCGCGCCCATTTCCTCGCTCGTCGCCTTGGCGAGATCGGGAATCCGCGCCTTATATTCCTCGATGATCCGTTCGAGCAGCGCGATGCGATCAGCGACGCTTGTCTTCGAATAGGTTTTGAACGCGCGTTTGGCGGCGGCGACCGCGCTGTCGACATCCGCTTTCGTACCGAGCGTGATCTCGGTCACCGGCTGTTCGCTGGCGGGATCGATGACCTGATGGCGCTTGCCACCGTGGCTATCGACCCATTTGCCGTCGATGAAATGTTGCAGATGGCTGTGCATGCGCTCTCTCCGTTTTCGAAATTCGGGTTTGGACCAGCTTTGCGACCGTGGCGTTACGGTTGCAACCTGAAACGCATCGCCCATCTTCGCAGGGCAAGGATCATGACGGAGAATCGGGATGAGCGATCAGATGAGAGCGACGCGGGCGGTCATCGAAAGCACGGGCGGCCCGGAGGTTATCGAATGGCGTGACGAGCAACTGCCGCCGCCCGGTCGGGGGGAAGTCCGGATGCGCAATACCGCGATCGGGCTCAACTATATCGACGCCTATTTCCGCAGCGGCCTTTACCCGATGGATGTGCCTGGGGGGCTTGGCTCCGAGGCGGCGGGTGTCGTCGAGGCGGTCGGTGACGGCGTCGACAGCGTCGCGATCGGGGACAGGGTCGGTATCTTCGGCCCGTCGCGCGGGGCCTATGCCACCGCGCGCACGGTGCCCGCCGATCAACTCGTCAGACTGCCCGACGGTGTCGACGACCGCACGGTGGCGGCGCTGCTGCTCAAGGGCGCGACCGCCGCGTTTCTGATCGAGGATTGCGCGAAGGTCGCGGCGGGTCAGCACGTCCTCGTTCATGCGGCGGCAGGCGGGGTCGGGCACCTGCTCGTCGGCTGGCTCAAGCATATCGGCGCGATCGTGATCGGCAGCGTCGGTAATGACGACAAGGTCGCGATGGTCGAGGATCTGGGTGCCGATCACGTCATCAATCACAAGGAAGAAGATGTCGTCCAGCGAGTGCGGGAAATCGCGCCCGATGGCGTTCCCGTCATCCTCGACGGCGTGGGCAAGGCGACCTGGGCGACCTCGCTCGCCTGCATCGCGCGGCGCGGGTTGATCGTCAGTTACGGTAATGCATCGGGCGCGGTCGATGGCGTCAATCTGGGCGTGCTGGCGGCGAAGGGGTCGATTTTCGTCACCCGGCCGACCCTGTTCGATTATGCCGTGGGGCGCGAGGCGAAGCAGCGGCTGGTCGATCGGGTGTTCGCGATGCTGGCCAAGGGCGCGATCGTGCCCGAGATCGGTCAGACGTTCGCGCTGACCGATGCAGCCGACGCGCACCGTGCGATGGAAGCGGGCGAAACCCGGGGGAGTACGCTCCTGATCCCGTGACATGGGCCGAGCCGCCGCGAGGATGACGGAATTGTCATCGTCGCGATGACGTTGCGCCATCCGTCCGGGGCCACAGCGCACGGACGGGAGCCGTCATGTCGAACCAACCAGTATTCTACGATGCCAGCGGTCGTCGCCGTCGTCGCTTTCTCGTCGCGACGGCGGCATTCGTCGCGATCCTGATCCTGTCGGTCACGATCTTCGTCACGTCGATCGGCGCGGTCCCCGCCGCGCCGCTGCTTCCCGTCCAGCGCGAAGGTGCCGCCTTTCACAAGCTCCCGCCGCCGCACGGCAATTTGCTCGGTCGGACGCGACGCACGGTCCGTTACTATACGCAGGCCCTGTTCGGGCATCAGCCGACGACGCTCGATCCGGCGTCTGCGCCCACGGCGGCGAATCCGTCGCTCGCAATTGCCTTTCACACGCCCTGGGACCCGTCGAGCGCGGCCAGTCTGGCGCGCCATATCGATCAACTCGACTGGGTGGTTCCCGGCTGGGTATCGGTCACGGGTGCGGATCATCGCCTGACGGTCTTTCCCGATGCGGCGGGGCGGGCGATCATCAATCGCGCGAACCATCGCCCGGTCATCGTGCCAATGATCCAGAATGCGCTGGGCGGTCAGTGGGACGCGGCGGGCATCACCGCGCTGCTTGCCGATCCGCATGCACGCGGCGCGTTCCTCGACCGGCTGATGCCGTGGCTCGCACGGAATCAGGCGGGCGGCGCGTTTTTCGATTTCGAGGAGTTGCCCGCCTCGGTGCAGCGCAATTATCGCGCGTTTCTGGCCGAGGCGAAGGCGCGGTTCGCCCCGCATGGCTGGGTTGTCGCGATCGCCGCGCCCGTCGCCAATCCCGACTGGAACCTCGCCGACTATGCCAATGTCACCGACAAGATCTTCCTGATGGCGTATGACGAGCATGAAACCGCGGGAGAGGCGGGCCCGATCGCGTCGCAGCTGTGGTTCGCGCGCAGTGTCGCGACCGCCGCGCGCGCGATACCGCCCGCCAAGCTCGTCGTTGCGATCGGCTCCTACGCCTATGACTGGCATGACGGCACCGGCGATTCGCTGAGCGTCGAGGAGGCGTGGCAGGAGGCCGCCGATTCAGGGGCGCTGCCCAGCTTCGACCGGGTCAGCGGCAATAGCGGCTTCGGCTATAGCGAGGGCGATACGCGCCACACCGTCTGGCTGCTCGACGCGGTATCGGCGTATAACCAGATCGCTTTTCTCAACCACGCTGGTATCAAGAGCGTCGCGCTGTGGCGCCTCGGCTCGGAGGATCCGGGCCTGTGGAAGATATTCGGCACCGACCACCATATACTGCCCCCAGCGTCAGCGATCGAACAGGTTCCGGCGGGCACCAATGTCGACATCGAAGGCGCAGGGGAAATCCTCAAGATCGCGAGCCAGCCGGTTACGGGCCATCGTAACGCGACGACGGGGCCGAATGGTTTCATCACCGACGTGTCGTTCGACCGGCTGCCATCCCCCTATGTCGTCCAGCGCACGGGGTTTCATCGGGATGAGATCGCGCTGACATTCGACGACGGCCCCGATCCGATCTGGACGCCGCAGATCCTCGACATCCTCAAACGGTATCGCGTGCCCGGCACTTTCTTCATCGTCGGGGAAAATGCGCTTACGCAGCGTCCGCTGCTCCGGCGCATGATCGCGGAAGGGGACGAGGTCGGCAGCCACACCTACACGCACCCCAACCTCGCCAACGTGTCGTCGCGTCAGGTGACGTTCGAGCTCAACACGACCCAGCGCCTGTTCCAGGCATTCACGGGCCGTTCGCTGCGGTTGTTCCGCGCCCCCTATTTCGGTGATGCGGAGCCGACGACCGCGGACGAAATCGGCCCCGCGCTGGAGGCGCAGGATCGCGGCTATGTCTCGGTCGGGCTGCATGTCGATCCGGGCGACTGGAAACGGCCGGGCGTTCAGGCGATCATCGACCGGACCATTCAGGGTGTCACCACCGGCCCGTCACGATGCGGCGACGATGCCGATGCCAATTGCAGTCGCAATATCATCCTGCTCCACGATGCGGGCGGCAATCGTGCGCAGACCGTCGCCGCGCTGCCGGTCATCATCGA
This sequence comes from Sphingomonas bacterium, assembly GCA_028823055.1. Lineage (GTDB taxonomy): Bacteria > Pseudomonadota > Alphaproteobacteria > Sphingomonadales > Sphingomonadaceae > Sphingomonas. The sequence continues at coordinate 738 of JAPKCG010000184.1, read as the reverse complement.
ACGGTTACGGGCGATGGGTTATCATTTCGTCCCGGTATCGGCACTTGCGGGGCTGTCGCGCGATGCCGCGATGCCGTCGATTTCGGGGAGCGACCGGTTGGAGGCGCGCGCCGATCTCGCGCTGTTCGACATGCTCGGCGGGCTCGTGATCGCGTTGCACTGGCTGTTCGCCATCGCGATTTCGATCGGCATCCTGCGCGCGCTGGCGCTGTCGGCGCTGGCGCTCGTTCAGGCGCGGCGCGAGAATCGCGAGGTGTTTCCGCCGATCGACCCGACCCGGTTCGTCACCGTCATGATCCCCGCCTTCAACGAAGAACGCGTGATCGAACGCGCGGTGCGCGGCGTCCTTGGCTCGACCGAGGTGGAGATCGAGGTGATCGTCATCGATGACGGGTCGACGGATGCGACGAGCCAGGTCATCCGGGATGGCTTTACGGACGACGGCCGCGTCCGATTGCTGACGCTCGAAAACGGCGGCAAGGCACGCGCGCTCAATCGCGGGCTTAAGCTTGCGCGAGGAGAGATCGTCATCGCGCTCGATGCCGATACGCAGTTCGAGCCGACGACGATTGCGCGACTGGCGCGCTGGTTCGATGATCCGGCACTCGGCGCGGTCGCGGGTAACGCAAAGGTCGGCAATCGCGTCAATCTGGTCACCAAATGGCAGGCGCTCGAATATATCACCGCGCAGAATCTCGAACGGCGCGCGCTCGCCCGGTTGAACGCGATGACGGTGGT
>JAPKCG010000183.1 GCA_028823055.1 Sphingomonas bacterium | reverse complement strand
GACGATATGGGCGCGGTCGCGATCATCGCGATCGCCTATACCGCCAGCATCCAGGTCCTGCCGCTCGTGCTGGCGGGTGTGACGCTCGTCATTCTCTACGTCCTCAATCGCCGCGTCGTGACGCAATTATGGCCGTATCTCGTCGGCTTCGCGTTTCTGTGGCTGTTCGTGTTGATGAGCGGGATCCATGCGACGATCGCGGGCGTGCTGACCGCGTTGCTGATCCCGTTCAAACCATCGCCCGGCATGCCCGACAGCGACGAATCGCCGCTCCACCGGCTCGAACAGGCGCTGCATCCGTTCAGCGCCTATGTCGTCGTGCCGCTGTTCGGCTTTGCCAATGCAGGCGTCGCGCTGGGCGGGACCAGCCTCGACACGCTGCTCGATCCGCTCGTTATCGGGATCGCGGCGGGGCTGTTCTTCGGCAAGCAGATCGGCATTTTCGGCGCGATCTGGGGAGCGAACAAACTCGGCATCGCCAATCCGCCGCGCGGGGTTACCTGGCTTCAGGTCTATGGGCTGGCGTTGGTCGCCGGGATCGGTTTCACGATGAGCCTGTTCATCGGCGGGCTGGCCTTCAGCGACCCCGAGATGGTCGACGGGGTTAAGATCGGGGTCTTGTCGGGGTCGATCCTGTCGGCGCTGGGGGGCGTGCTGGTGCTGATCTATGCGAGCCGCAGGGCGAGCCTCAAGACCAGGCACGAATCGTCCGATGGGACGGGCGCGTCCGTCTGATGCATGCCTTCTATTCGCCGGTCCAGGCGCGCCATGCCCCGGTACAGGAACTCCATAATGGCGGCTTCGCCGCTTATGCCGAAACGCCAGCACGGATCGACGCGGTGCTTGCCGCGATCGGCCCGACCGATGTCCCGCAGGATCGCGGCATCGCGCCGATCGCGCGCGTTCACGACGCGGCCTATCTCGATTTTCTGAACGCCGCGCCGCGCCTGTGGCGTGAGGCCGGGCGGCCGGGCGATGCGATCCCCTATGCCTTTCCCATCGTCGGACGTCGGCCGCTGGCATTGTCGCGGATCGACGCGCTGCTTGGCGCACATGCGTTCGACGCGACGACGCCGATCACCTCCGACAGCTGGGACGCGGCCTATTGGTCGAGCCAGTCCGCGCTCGCCGCGGCGCAGGCGGTGCTGGCGGGGGAACGGGCTGCCTTCGCGCTGTGTCGTCCGCCGGGACATCATGCCGGGGCGGATTATTGCGGCGGCTATTGCCACCTCAACCACGCCGCCATCGCCGCGCAGGCCGCCCGCGATGCGGGAATCGAGCGGGTGGCGATCCTCGACATCGATTATCATCACGGCAACGGCACGCAGGATATTTTCTGGGAGCGGGGCGATGTCTTTTACGCATCGGTCCATGCCGACCCCGCGACCGATTACCCCTTTTACTGGGGCCATGCCGACGAATGCGGCGCAGGGGCGGGCGCGGGCGCGACGCTGAACCTGCCGCTGACGCAGGGTACGCGGATCGATGCGTTCCGCGCGGCGCAGGCGACCGCGCTGGAGGCGATCGCGGCATTCTCCCCCGGCGTGCTGATCGTCAGTTTCGGGGCGGATACCTGGGTGGGTGATCCCATCTCGTCCTTCGCGCTCGCCACCGCCGACTATGCTGTATTGGCACGCGACATCGCGCAATGCGGCTGGCCGACCGCGATCCTGCTTGAGGGCGGCTATGCGGTTGCCGAACTCGGGGACAATGTCGCAAGCTTTCTGAGTGGTTTCTGATGGCCATGCCAAGGGGTCTGCCGCTTACCGGCGGTTGACGCTGGCGATGTTGTTCGCGGGATTTTCGACCTTCTCGCTCCTCTATTCTGTGCAGCCGTTGCTGCCGCTGCTCGCCGCCGACTATCGCTTGAGCGCGGAGGGCGCATCGCTCGCGGTCAGCCTCGCGACCGGGCCGCTGGCCATCGGGATCGTCGTGGCGGGGTTCGTTTCCGACCGTATCGGGCGACGCCCCTTGATGGTCGCGGCGATGATCGCGGCGGGCGCGCTGACGGCGGCGGCGGCGTTCGCGCCGGGGTGGATCGCGCTGCTTGCCCTGCGGCTGTTGACGGGCATCGCGCTGGCGGGGGTGCCTGCGGTGGCGATGGCCTATGTTTCGGAAGAGGTCGATGCCGCGTCGGTCGGCGCGGCGATGGGACTGTATATCGGCGGCAGCGCATTGGGCGGGATGGGCGGGCGGCTGATCGCTAGCCTGATCGCGGATGTCGCGAGCTGGCGTTGGGCGATGGCAGGGGTCGGCATCGCCGGACTGGCGATGGGGGAGGCGTTTCGCCGGCTTGCCCCGCCGTCGCGCAATTTCGTCGCGAACGACGGTCGCGCGCGCGATCTCGTCACCAGCATGGTCGGTCTGTTCAGGGATCGCGCGATGGCGTTGCTCTTTGCCGAGGCATTTTTGTTGATGGGGGTGTTCGTCACCCTCTATAATTATATCGGCTTTCGCTTGCTCGCGCCGCCCTATGCGCTGAGCCAGGCCGCGGTGGGGTTCGTCTTTCTTCTCTATATCCTGGGCTCGATCAGTTCGGCCTGGTTCGGCGCGCTCGGCGGCAGGCTGGGGCGACGGCGCGTGTTCTGGGTGCCGGTGCTGCTGCTGATCGCGGGCGTCGCGCTGACCGATGCGCTGCCGTTGTGGCTTGTTATTGTCGGGATCGGGGTGGCGACGGTCGGTTTCTTCGGCGCGCATTCGATCGCGAGCGCCTGGGTCGGTCGGCGCGCGCTCGGCAATCGCGGGCAGGCGGCGGCGCTGTATCTGTTCTTCTACTATCTCGGGTCCAGCGTGCTGGGATCGGCGGGCGGCGTCGCCTGGACCCGCGCCGGCTGGCCGGGCGTCACGGGCTTCTGCATCGGCCTTGGCATCGTCGCGCTCGTCATCGGCGCATTGCTCGCCCGCGTCCCGCCGCTCGCGCTCCCCGATCCGGTGGTTATACCGGTCGAACCCTAGCGCGCGGTCGCGTCGATCGGCGGTGTGCCCGCCATCGATTGCGCCACCGCCTCGACCCGTTCCATCACGCGGAGCATGTTGCCGCTCGACAATTTCACCAGATCGTCGTCGCTCCAGCCGCGCCGCGCCAGTTCCTCGAAGACGCGGGGATAGCCGTCGACGCCCTTCATACCGGCGGGACCGGTGCCACCGATGCCGTCATAATCGCCGCCGATCCCGACATGGTCATGTCCCGCCACCGCGACGATATGATCGATATGGTCCGCGACGTCCTTCGCGGTCGCCTGCGGTTCGGGGTGAGCGGTGTCCCACGCCACCAGCGGCGCGGGTGCGCGGGGGCCATAGGCGCTTCCCGACACGCCCTGCGACTTGGCAAAGTCCGTCCGCGCCTTGTCCCATGCGCGCCATCTGTTCGACAGGAAGGCGGGATAGAAATTGACCATCACGACACCGCCATTCGTCGCGATCGCGGTCAGCAGGTCGTCGGGAATGTTGCGCGGGGCATCGGTGATTGCGCGCGCGCCCGAATGCGACGCGATGACGGGTGCCGTCGATACCGCCAGCGCATCGCGCATCGTCGTGTCCGCGACATGGCTGATGTCGACGATCATGCCGATGCGGTTCATCTCCCGAACGACTTGCTTGCCGAATGCGCTGAGTCCCCCGGCACGCGGTTCGTCGGTCGAACTGTCCGCCCATTCGAGGCTCTTCGAATGCGTCAACGTCATATAGCCGACACCGAGCGCCTTATATTGCCGCAGCATCGACAGCCGCCCGTCGATCTGGTGGCCGCCCTCGACTCCCAGCAGGCTGGCGATCCTGCCTTCGCGCTCGATCCGGCGGATGTCGTCGGCGGTCGTCGCCATCGCGAAGGCACGCGGATTGGCGGCAACGAAGCGGCGGGCGATGTCGATTTCCTCAAGCGTCATTTCGACCGCGCGGGGGCCGGGCGTCTCGGCGGGGATATAGACCGACCAGAATTGCGCGCCCACATGGCCCTTCCTCAGCCGCGCGATGTCGGTCTGCAACGGCTGGGGCAGCGCGTCGGTGGGCCGCGTCAAATCGACCGCCTCGACCTTGGCACCCTGATTTTCGCGAATCTCCCAGGCAAGATCGTTGTGCCCGTCGATCACCGGCGCGCGCGCCAGTATCCGTTCGATCCGCTGCGGCACGTCATCCGCACAGGCGGGCGTGGCGATGAACGGGATCGGGAAAAGGGCGGCAAGCGCGGCGGCGCGGCAAAGCTGGGCGATCATCGTGCCATGACAGCAGCTTTCCTGCGCAGCGCCAAGCCCCGGCAGGTTATGGATCGATGCGTCAGGCCTTGTCGCGATCCTTGTAATTGGGCTTGCCGCCACTGCCGTCGGGATAATCGTCGGGGGTCACGGTCGACTGGTTGTTGGTGGCTGCCGGGGCATCGTCCGAGTCGGACTTGGCATCGGGCTTGTTCGGCTGACTATCGGGCAATCGTCTTCTCCAAAGAAAACCCAACGTCTCGATCGGCCATCTGCTCCAATAAATACCGCAGCGTTGCCCCACCACGGCTGTTTCGCGAAAGCTTTCGTCGAAAAGGTAAATTGCGTAGAATTGCTAAGATGATAGCAAGTGGCATCGCCGTAGGTGGTCGATTGGAGGGGCCACCATGTACACGATCACCAACCATATCGAACCGCGTATCATCGAGGTGAAACTCGATGGCCTGTGTTCGATGGAGGAATTCGCACAATTTTGTGCCGAGCTTCGCGTTACTATCACGACGTTTCCGTTGGGGCCGTCCGACCCCGCCACGCTCTATAACTTCACCGATGCGAGCATCCAGACGCAGGAAGTCGTGGCGGCGATGAAGCAACTGGCCGAAAACCCGGCGATGGTTCATCGCCGGGTGGCGCTTTACACCGAAGGCGCTCTCGCCCGGCGGCAGGCGCATCGCATTTCCGAAAACCGGCCGAATATGAAGGTCTTTCCGAGCCGTGCCGACGCTCTGATATGGATTGCGTCGGGCGCGGACAGCTGATCGATAACGACGGCTAGCGTGCGCGACGGCGGCGCCATTCGGCGGCGGAAGGGCGCGGGATCGGGCGCCCGGGAACGGGCGCCGGGGCGATCACGCGCCGAGTTGTTCCCTGAGCGCCAGCATCGCGAGCGCCGCCTTGGCCGCGCCGCCGCCCTTGTCCATCTGCGCGGGATCGGCGCGAGCGATCGCCTGCGCCTCGTTTTCGGTCGTCAGAATGCCGTTGCCGATCGCGACATTGTCCAGCGTCAGCGCCATGATGCCGCGCGCGCTTTCGTTGCTGACGATCTCGAAATGATAGGTTTCGCCGCGGATGATGACGCCGAGCGCGACGAATGCATCGAACCGGTCGGCCGCAAGCGCCAACGCGATCGCTCCAGGCACTTCGAGCGCGCCGGGGACGGTGATCGTCTCGTGCGTGTGCCCCGCCGCAGCGATCGCGGCGCGCGCGCCCGTGACGAGCATGTCGTTCAGATGGTCGTAGAATCGCGCCTCGACGATCAGGATATGGGCCATCGCTACGCTCCTATTCGCCGCCGATGTCGATCTTGCGTTCGCCGACGATCGACAAGCCATAACCGCCCAGCCCGACCAGCGTATGGTGCGAATTGGTCAGCAATTCCATTTCCTCGACGCCGAGTTCGGTCAGGATCATCGCGCCGACGCCGTAATCGCGCAGTTCGTCCATGTCGGTGGCGGGCAGCGTCCCGGTCTTGGCCTGCAGCGCCACGGTGAACTGGTCGGGACGCTGGCGGTTGATGACGACGATCACGCCCGCGCCCTCTTCGCCGATGATCTCCATCGACCGCTGGAGCAGCCCGGTGCGTTCGCCGCCCTCGCCGAAAATGTCGGCAAAGGTCGACAATGCGTGCATCCGCACCAGGGTAGGCTTGGTCGGATCGACCTTGCCCTTGACCAGCGCGATCTGTTCGGTGCCCGTCGCCTTGTTCCAAAAGGTCAGCGCGGTCCATTCGCCGCCCCAGCGGCTGGTAAACTTCGCCTCGGCGCGTTTTTCGACGAGATGGTCGTGGCGACGGCGATAGGCGATCAGGTCGCGGATCGTCCCGATCTTGAGATTATGATGCTGTGCAAATGAGACGAGGTCGTCGAGGCGCGCCATCGTGCCATCCTCGTTCATGATCTCGCAGATCACGCCCGAGGGGTTCAGGCCGGCGAGGCGCGCGACATCGACCGCCGCCTCGGTATGACCGGTGCGCACGAGAACGCCGCCATCGCGCGCGACCAGTGGGAAGACATGACCGGGGGTGACGATCTCGTCCTTCGACTTCGACCCGTCGATGGCGACCGAGATCGTTCGGGCGCGGTCGGCGGCGCTGATCCCGGTGGTGACGCCGTCGCGTGCCTCGATCGAGGTGGTGAAGGCGGTTTCGTATCGTGTGCCGTTGTGGCGGCTCATCAAGTCGAGGCCG
>JAPKCG010000182.1 GCA_028823055.1 Sphingomonas bacterium | reverse complement strand
CGCGCCCCCCGCGCCATCGTCAATTGCCACCGCAATCCCGACATCGGCCCAGACATCGCCCCCGACATCCGCAGCAGGCACGATCGAAAATCCGGTCCTGTCACAACCGTCTGCGGATGCCATCACGGCACCGCCAAGCGCACCAAACCCGACTCGCGTTGAACCGCACCGCGACCGGACCGTCACCACACTCACGCCCGCCACAGCGGACGCCGTGCCGCAGCAGCCCGCTCCGGTCACGCAGGGGCCTGCCCTGCAGGTGTTCGGTGCCGCGATTGCCGCAGCGCGACGCAGTGAACGCAGCGCAACGGACGCCGCCGGGCTCGATCCGGCGGACACGTTCCAGCCGATCGCCGAAACGACGCGCGTCATCGCTGCGACAGGGTCGGCGCAGCAAGCCGCGCTCGATATGAGCCAGGACCGCTGGCCGCATTCGATGGTCGACCGGATCGTCCATCTGCGCGACACCGCCGCCGCGATCTCGGCGAGCGCTGCCGACACCAAAATCCGCCTCGTCCCCGACGCGCTCGGTACGATCGACGTGTCGATCACGCGCGATGGCGATGCGGTCGCGGTGCGTTTCCAGGCCGAACATGCCGCAACCCGCGCGCTGCTCCACGATCAGCAGGGTCGTTTGGCCGATATCGCCGAATCGCGCGGCCTGCGCCTGTCGGGCAGCAGCGTCGATACGGGCAGCGCCAATGCCGGTCAGCAACAGCAGCAAGCGGCGCGCCAGCCCGCCCCCCTTCCAAGCGCACCACCGCGCGCAACCACCAGCGACACCGTGACGGTCCAGGAAGCCGAATCGGGCCGGGTCGCCTAACCCTTAAGAGGATGACGCCATGAGCGACGAAAAAGCAGCCGCCGAGCCCAAGAAAAAGGGCAAGATGAAAAAAATCCTGATCGGCGTCGTTGCGCTGCTGGTCCTTGTCGGCGGCGGGGTCGGGGCAGGTGTGTATGCGTCGGGTTCGGGGCTGATCGGCGGCGGCGGTCATGCCGAGCCCGAGGATCACGGTCCCAAGCTGGTGCCCAAGATCGAACAGAAACGCGCCGCGGCCGAGGGCGAGGGTGGCGGCCACGGCGAAGGCGGCGGTGGCGGCGGCGAGCGTCCGCCATCGGGCAGCGGCGGCGACAAATATGCGTCCAACTATTTCGCGATGGATAAGGACTTCACCTCGAACCTGCACGAATCGGCTCATTTCGTTCAGATCGGTCTCGCGGTGTCGACGCCCTATGACGACACCGTCATCGAAAACATCAAGACCAACGACATCGCGATCCGCTCGGCGGTGCTGATGACGCTTGGCGACACCAGCGAGGACGACGTGTTCACAAGCGAGGGAAAGCGCCAATTACAGGCCCGACTGGTCAAGGCGATCAACGCGACGCTGAAACAAAAAGAAGGATTTGGCGGCGTTAGTAACGTCTACTTTACCAATTTCGTTGTTCAGTGACGTCATGGTTAACACCGAGGCAACCACGATGGACCCTGGGACCGACGATCGTCGGTCGCGGACCCGTGCGCCTGCATCGCATGCGGGCGGCCTCGGCACGACGAAACTAAATCCGTTCGGCGACCTCAACACGCTTCAGCATCTGTCGGCCCGGCTCGCGCGCAACCTGCGCGGCCTGTTCGAACCGCTCCTGAAGCGTGAGGTACGCGCCTGGGCCGAACCGCTCGTCGTCCAGCGGTTCGCCGATTACCGTAGCGAGCGGCCCGAAGGGCTGACCGCGTGGCTGCCGCTGACGATGGCTGCACCCGACAGCGTCAGCGCACCCGCCAACGCGCTGTGTGTGATCGACGGTCGCTTCGCGCTAGAAATGCTCGATCTGTTCTACGGCGGCACGGGCGGCACGCCGGTCGAGATGCCGGCCGAATTTTCGGGGGCGGCGGAGGCGCTGATCGGTCGGGTCGGGGGGATGATCTGTCGCCAGCTCGGGACCGCCTGGGAACCGCTGACCCGGATCGACTTCGCGCCGACGCGGGTCGAACTCAACCCCGCCATGCTGCCTGTCGATAGCGACGATGCGGTGGTCGTCACCCGCTTCGGCCTGGCCTCGGGCAATTTGCCCCCGGTCTTTCTCGACATCGTCTATCCCGTCCCATCGCTGAAGCCGCATGGCGCGACGCTGATGGGCAAGGTGCTCGACAAGGCGGAGGCCGACCCCGTGTGGCGCAACGGCCTGACCCGGTCGGTCATGACGGTCAAATTCCCGGTGCGTTCGGTGCTCGCCGAACCCGTCGTGCCGATCGAATTGCTGATGAGCCTGAAACCGGGCGACATCATCCCGATCACGATCGCACCCGACGTCCCCGTCGTCGTCGGCAACCACCGCCTCGGCTGCGGCACCGTCGGCACCTCGAACGGCTTTGCCGCGATCAAACTCACGTCACTTGCGCATATCGACGAAGGAAGTTTTTCATGAACGACATGACCGGCAATTTTTCGCCCGTGTCATCGGGCGACACCGCGGTCGCCAGCAATTTCCGGTTGCTGCAGGATGTCGACGTCAAGCTGACGGTGGAGATCGGCTCGACGCAGCTGTCGCTGCGCGAGCTGCTCGCCCTCGGCGAAAGCTCGGTGATCGAACTCGACCGTCAGGCGAACGAACTGCTCGATGTCTTCGTCAACGGCACGTTGATCGGGCGTGGCGAGGTGGTGACCGTCGGCGAACGCTTCGGCGTGCGCATGACCGAACTCGTCAACCCCGACAAGCGCGCGGGCTGACCGGCGATGCTGTGGACCTATATCCTTAAGCTGGTGGTCCTGCTGCCGCTGGTCTGTGGCCTGATGATCGGCTGCCTCTATGCCTGGCGCAAGCTCGAAACACGGATGCCGGGCAAACCGTCCACCCGCCTCATCACGGTCAAGGAAACGATGATGATCTCCCCGGGCGTTCGCCTGGCGGTGCTCGATTTCGAGGGCAAGCGCCTGCTCGTCTCGGTCGCACGCGGCGGTGTCGCGCTGGTCGACAAGACCGATGGGGGGTTCTCGGCGTGAACGTATCGGTAACGCGCAAGGGCTCTGGCCCCGCGCTCTTTAAATCGCCGGCACAGAATCCTCGCGACACGGGAACGGGCGGCTATAAGCTGTTCTGGATCGTCGTCGCGATCCTCATCGCGTTCGTCGTCGCCGCGCCCGCCTTCGCCCAGGCGGCACCCGCCGCGCCCGCCGGAGTAGCCGCGCCCGTTCCCCCCGGGGTCGGCGATGCGGTCGACCGCGCGCTCGGCCAGCTTGGCGGGCAGACACAGGGTCAGTCGGCTCCGCTGTCGCTGTCGCTGCAAGTGCTCATCATCATGGGCCTGCTCACGATCCTGCCGGGCCTGCTGCTGATGATGACCAGCTTCACGCGGATCATCATCGTGCTCGCGGTACTGCGTCAGGCGCTCGGCCTGCAACAGACGCCGCCGAACCAGGTGTTGATCGGGCTCTCGCTGTTCCTGTCGCTGTTCATCATGGCGCCGACGATCAACCAGATGAATACACAGGCGATCCAGCCCTAAGCCGCCGGTCAGCTCGCCGGGACGCAGATGATCCAGGCCGCGGGCGCGCCGCTCCACCAGTTCATGTCGAAACAGACGCGGATCAAGGACGTCACGATGTTCGCGCAAATGGCGAAATCCGGTCCCTATGCCAGCCCCGACGACATCCCCTACGCCGTCCTGCTCCCCGCCTTCATCACCAGCGAATTGAAAACGGCGTTCCAGATCGGATTCCTGATATTTCTGCCCTTCATCGTCGTCGATCTCGTCGTGGCGACGGTCCTGATGTCGCTGGGCATGATGATGCTGTCACCCACGATCATTTCGCTCCCGTTCAAGCTGCTCCTCTTCGTCCTCGTCGACGGGTGGGCGCTGACGATGGGCAGCCTCGCCAACTCGTTCGCGACTTGAGCCGATGGACGCGGATTATTTCCTGACGATCGCCAATCAGACGATGTGGGTGCTTGCCCTCGCATCCGCGCCGATCCTGATCCCCGCCCTGCTCGCGGGCCTCATCCTCGGGATGATTCAGGCGGCGACCTCGATCAACGAACAGACCTTGTCGTTCGTCCCCAAACTGATCGTCGTCGCGGTATCGCTGATGATCTTCGGCGGGCTGATCATCGGCCTGCTCAGCGATTTCATGATCAGCCAGTTCGACCGCATTCCCGATCTGGTGAAATAGCGTGCTGGGCTTCGGCCTTGCGATCGAACCGCAGCTTTGGGCGCTCGTGTTCGTGATGATCCGGATCGGGGCGGCGTTCATCGTCGCACCCGTGTTCGGCGCGGTGTCGATCCCGCTGCCCGTCCGCGTGTCGCTTTCCGCCGCGATCGGCCTGCTCGTCCTCGCGGTGCATCCCATTCAGCCGCCGCAGGAGATTTTCGCGGTCAACACCTTCCTGTCGGTCGGTGCGGAGGCACTTGTCGGTCTGTCGCTGGGTTTCGTGCTTCAGGTCGCGTTTTCCGCGCCGCTGATTGCTTCTGAACTGATCGGCGGGTCGATGGGCATTGGTTTCGCGACCGCGATAGATCCCCAGAATGGCCGCGCCAGCCCCGCGCTCGGCCAGTTCATGTCGATCATGCTGACGCTGCTCTTCCTGTCGATGGACGGGCATCTCGTCCTCGTCGACATGCTCGTCAAAAGCTATGACATCCTGCCGCCGGGCCGCTGGATGGCGGTCGAACGGCTGAAGGACATCGCGTTTTTTGGTGGCTATGCGTTTCTGGCGGGAATGCTGCTCGCACTCCCGGTCGGCTTCCTGCTGCTCTGCCTCAACCTCATCGTCGGGATGCTCAGCCGCGCCGCGCCCGCGCTCAACCTGTTCGCGATCGGTTTGCCCGCCAGTCTTGCGGTCGGGGTCATCGCGCTTGCGGTCGCCTTCCCCGCGATGGGCGATTACATGCTCGTCATCATCCGCGAGAGTCTCGCCGCCACGCAATCTTTGGTGCTTGGCTGATGTCGGAGGATTTCGGCGAAAAGACAGAAGCCCCAACCCAGAAAAGGAAGACCAAGGCCGCCGACGACGGCCAGGTTCTCCGCTCCAAGGATTTCGGCACCGCACTCGTCGTGCTCGCGGGTGTCGGCTGGATGATGTTTTTCGGCCCGGCGCTGATTTCGGCGTGCAAGGCGCTGATGGCGGCCAGCTTCACCTTCGGCCGCGGCGATGTCGAGGATTTCTCGCCCTGGCGCGCGTTGATCGAGGCGGGGTGGAAGCTGATCCCCTCGCTGATTTCACTCTTCGCGATCACGATCATCGCGACCGTCGGCAGCACCGCGGGGCTCGGTCAGCTCGGCTTCAACGCCAAATTGCTCGCGCCCAAGGGCAACCGGATCAATCCCGCCTCCGGCCTCAAGCGCATTTTCGGCATGAACGGCTGGATCGAGCTGGGCAAATCCCTGCTCAAGGTGATCCTGCTCGGCGCGATCGGCAGCTATATGTTGTGGCAGGCGGCGCATGTCACGATCGGGCTATCCTCGACCGACCTCGGCGACGCACTGCGTGCGCTCGATGGCACTTTCATGGGCATCATGCTCGCCATGTCGCTGGGCCTCGTCGGGATCGCGATGCTCGACGTGCCGCTCCAGATCATTCAGCTGTTTCGCAAATTGCGAATGTCGAAACAGGAGATCAAGGACGAACATAAGGAGAGCGAAGGCTCCCCCGAGGCGAAACAACACCAACGCTCGCTCCAGCGGTCGATGGCAACACGCAACATGCGCCAGGCGGTGTCGGAAGCGCATGTCGTGCTGACCAACCCGACGCATTTCGCGGTCGCGCTGCGCTACGATCGCGGCAAGGATCAGGTGCCCGTCGTCGTCGCACGCGGGCGCGGCGCGACCGCGGCGGCGATCCGTGATCTGGCGGGCGAAGCGGAAATCCCGATGCTCGAATATCCGCTGCTGGCGCGCGCCGTCTATTACACCAGCCGCGAGGGTCAGGAGATCCGCGACGACCTCTATCTGGCGGTCGCGACGGTGCTCGCTTTCGTCTTCGGCCTCAACAACCGCGCGGGCGGAATTCAGCCTGTCATCGATGTACCGGAAGGTGCGCGATTCGACGAAAATGGTGTCGAGCTTTCCTAAACAACGCCGCCGCGCGGTCGTTATTCCTATCAGCGCGGAGATTGCCTGATGACACCGACCACGACCAGCACCAGCAACGTGACGAGTTCGGCGACCCAGTCGCTGCTCACCTCGCTCAATACCGGATCGGGCGTCGACACCGCGAACCTCGTCACCTCGCTCGTCCAGGCGCAGTTTGCGGCCAAGACCGCCGCCCTCACCGCCAAAACCGACGCACTGACAGCGCAGATATCCTCGGCGACGGCGCTCAAGAGCACGATGGGCAATTTCGGTGCCGCGCTCCAGTCGCTCGTCAAGGGCGGCACGCTGACGTCTCAGCCCCTGTCCTCGAACAGCGCCGCCCTCGGTG
>JAPKCG010000181.1 GCA_028823055.1 Sphingomonas bacterium | reverse complement strand
CTCAAGACGCGATATTAACTTGCGGTGGGGGCCATATGACGACGAATTATCAAGCGCGAATGAGTGATGCCCAGGTTGCCGAACAGCTTGCGGCACCCAAATCGGCTCCGGTCGTGGTCGATCTGTCGACAACCGGCGGCAAGAACTGGTTCGGCTTCAGCGATCTTCAGGATGTCGTCATCTTTCAGAGCGGCAAGGAAGATCTTCAACGGCTGGGGACGAAGGGGGGCCATGACGTCACCCTGATCGGCGGTAATTTCCGACCGACGACGAACACGTCCAACGCAACCGTTTTCTTCGATTCGCCCGATCACGCCGTGCGCGTCGTCGGCACCTATGTCGATAACAAGGGCGCTGGCGAACGTGACGGCATCAACATCAACGGCGACGGAAAACGCCCTGATTTTACCGTCACCGACACGATGATCCTCAATATCTCGGGCAGCTACAAAGGGCTCCACGGCGACGTCATCCAGTCGCACAGCTCGCTGGGGAACATGGTGGTCGAGCGGCTGGTCGGAACGACCAACTATCAGGGTATATTCCTTGGCGGCGAGGCCGACCAATTGCCCTCGTCGGTCAAGCTCGACACCGTGTCGCTCAGCCTGTCGGGGAAAAGTACGCTGGACTACCCCAACCTCTTCTGGCTTGGCGGCAGCGACGGCAGCACGGTCCCGCTGCAGATGACAAACGTGGTGCTCGACCAAAGCCTGCAGAGCCGGTCGAACCTCGGCCTGGTCGTCTACAAGCCCGATGGCGCGCGCGCTGCGGCCACCCAGACCGCCGGGGTGGGGCAATTGGCATCGGCCAGCGTTTCGGGCTCGGTCGGCTTTATCGGCAAGACTGCGGTATCGGGATTGCCCACTGCAGCCACCACCGGCGTCAATTTCGATTGGCGCGGCGAACTTGCGCGCACGCTGGGCGTCGACGGCGTCACGATGGGCACGGCGGGTAACGACAAACTGTCGATCGCCTGGGGCAAAAGTGGCGCGTTACTGGGCGGCGACGGCGGCGACACGCTGATCGGGTCGAATGGCGACGACTATCTCGATGGCGGCAGCGGCGGCGATGTGATGACCGGCGGCAAGGGTAACGACACCTATGTCGTGGACAGCAAATGGGACCAGATCACTGAATGGGAATCGAATGGTGAAGGCGGCATCGATACCGTCCTGTCGTCGATCACCTATAAACTTGGTGCCAATCTCGAAAATCTGACACTGACGGGCACGCAGAATATCGACGGGTTCGGCAATACGGCCGACAATGTGATGATCGGCAATCTCGCCGCCAACAAACTGTCTGGCGATGCGGGCAACGACCGTCTCTATGGCGCAGAGGGCAATGACACGCTCGATGGCGGTTCGGGTAACGATTTCCTGGATGGCGGCATCGGCGCGGATAGCATGATCGGCGGCAGCGGTAATGACAGCTACGTCGTCGACGATGCTGGCGACACGGTCATCGAATGGTCGAGCGGCGGAACCGACACGGTCTTTGCGCATATCGATTATACGCTCGGGAATAACGTCGAGAATCTCTATCTCGTCGCGGGCGCGGTCAACGGGACGGGCAATGGCGCCGACAATCTGATCGTCGGCAATAACGCCGACAACGTGCTGATTGGCCTATCCGGAAACGACGCGCTCTATGGCGGCGCGGGCAACGACGTGCTCGATGGCGGCTGGGGTGACGATTTGCTCGACGGCGGCCCCGGCGGCGATACGATGACCGGCGGCGATGGCAACGACATCTATTATGTCGACTCCGTCGACGATGTCATCATCGAATGGGACAATGGCGGCCTGGGCGGTACCGACACGGTGGTGAGCGATATCGATTACACCCTTTCCGTGAACCTCGAAAACCTGACGCTGACCGGCACCGCCGACCTGTCGGCAACCGGCAATGCGAGCGCGAACCTGATCGTTGGCAACGCCGGCGCCAACAGGATCTGGGGTGGTGACGGCGACGATACGATCAACGGCGGCGCGGGCACCGATACGCTATGGGGCGGAACCGGCAACGACACGTTCGTGTTCCGCTCGGGCGAAGCGAACGGCGACATCGTCATGGATTTTGATAAGGGCGACAAGCTGGTGTTCGAAGGGTTCGGCGCGAACGCTTTCACCACCCGGTCGGGCAACGATCTCATCATCCACGATGGCGCGCATAGCGAAACGATCACGCTCTATGGTTCGGGCGCATGGGCGGCGGTCGGCTCATTCGCCGCGGTGACGCCGCTCGCCCCAGACCTGGCAATGCATGGCAACGCTTTGATACTGTAACATCGCGAGACACTTTGGCGGCGAGCGACGGGAGTCGACCGCCGCCATCTTGCGGTCGACATGCTGCACCTGCTAGCATGCTTGCGCCAATCCGGATCGTCGGTCAGGCGACGGGGAACCGATGTCAAATCTCGATGCCTTGGTTGACACGGTGGTGCGCCGCCTGCCGGGCGGCGCGCGCATCGCCAGCTTCCAAACCCGTGCAGCCTCCTTTGCCGAGCAAGGGTTGCAGGGCGCGGCGAACCTTCTCGTCAACGTCATCCTCGCGCGCAACCTAACACAATCGGGCTTTGCCACGATCGGTCTGCTGCTCGGTATCCATTATTTCGTGCTTGGGCTGCACCGGACCACATTGGTCCTGCCCTTCATCCTCGACGCCTCTGGCAGCGAAAGCGAGGCAATCGCCGCCGAACGCCATTGGTGGTGGGCCAATCTGATGTTGATCGGCGCGATCGCCGCATTTCTCGCGCTGGTTTGCGTCATCGCAGCATTCGCAATGCCGGGTGAGGGTTTGCGTTGGGCGCGTGAGGCGATCGGGCTTGCCGTCGTCGTTACCCCATCGCTCTTGCTATTCGAATTCGGCCGCCGCGTTCTCTATCAGCGACGGTTGCCCGTGACGGCGGCAGTGGCGTCGGCGGTGTATCTCGTTCTCAATCTGGGTTCCGCCTGGCTGCTGACCCATCTCGATCGCAGCGCGCTGGCGGGCGGCATGGCCTGGGTCGTCGCCGGGCTGGGCGGCTGGACGATCGCGACATTGGCCGCGCCCCCCGGGCCGCCACAACTGCGCACAGCCCTGAGATCGTGGTGGCAACACCGCTCCTTCGCTTTTTGGCAGGGGATGACGACGCTACCCTATGCGGTCTACAATTCGTCGGTGTCGGTCGTCATCGGTATTTTCGGCGGACCCGCAGCCGTTGCCGGCTTTGCAGCGGCACGGACGCTGACGAACCCTGCGATCAGCATGGTCACAGCCGTCGATTCGCTCGACAAGCCGCGCGCCGCCCGCGCGCTGGCCGCCAACGGCATCGCGGGTCTCGCCAATTCCGTCGGACGGACCCGCAAGCTTTTGGTGATCCTGTGTGGCGGCTACCTCGGCCTGCTGGTCCTGGCGGCCGATCCGATCCTCGATCTTGCGTTCGGCAATATCTATGCGGAACACGTCAACGAAGTGCGTATCCTCGCGGTCGCATTTTTCCTGATCTGCATGAACCAGCCGTCGGAAACCTTCGTCATCGTGCTGCGTCAGAGCAAGCTGCTTCTCGTCACCCGCATCTTCGCGGCGACCGTGGCGATTATCGCGCTTGCCATCGGCGCGCGCTATGGGTTGATGGGCACCGCGATCGCGCTGCTTGCCACGCATGCGCTTAATCTCACCAGTCTACGGTTCGCCGAACGTGCAGCGGCGCGTCGCTGGCAAAGGGTTAATTCTCTCGAATTGAATACCGGCGGCGTTATACAGGGCTCATAACACACTGTTTTTACTTGCGGGAATTAGGATGCATCAACCACGGTCGAATGTCGACGCCAATCGAGTAGCGGGCTGGATTCCGCGAAAGGTCGCGTATCTCGGCTTCGACGCCTCACACACGTCGGTCCGCAAACGGATGGAGCAAATCGGCGAGTTCACCGATCTGGTCGGCCTGACTTTTCGACGTTCGCGGTATAACAGCGAATTCGTCCCCAATTGGGACAATATCGACCTCGGCCATCTCGATAACCGCAATTATCTGAAGCGATTGCCGATGCTCGTTCGGGCGATCGGCATCATCGTCGCCAATCGCAAGAAACTGGCCGGGACCGAGCTGGTCATCGCCCGCAACCTCGACCTGCTGTCGATCGCGCTGGCCGCGCGGAAACTGGGCGTGTTCGACGCGCCCGTCGTCTATGACGTGTTCGACGTGCGCGATGTCTTGCTGGGCGAGACGACGACGGCAAAGATCATGCGCGCCGCCGAGAATCGCGCGATGAAACAGATCGCGCTGCTGGTCGTCAGTTCGCCGGGGTTTATCGAGGATTATTTCACACCCTATCTCGATTGGGACGGGCCGACGCTGTTTCTGGAAAACAAGGTCGATCTGGACATGCTGCCCGACGATCCGGCGGTCCGTGCCGCCTGGCGCTCGCCCGACCGCGCCAAACAGGGTCTGACCGGCGATCGATTGACGATCGGGTGGGTCGGTGCGCTGCGCTGCGCCCAGTCGGCGGCGATGCTGATCGAGATCGCCCGCGCGCTACCGTGGATCGACGTCCAGATTTCGGGCCGGTCTAGCTATTGCTCGCCCGAGGAATTCGCCAAGCAGTTCGAGGGGATCGACAATATTCACTACACCGGCGAATATTGGTTTCCGACAGGTCTTTACGATGTCTATCAGGATATCGATCTCAACTGGGATTACGATCTGTCGAAACCCAATCGCAGTGGTGGCTGGCTGGTTCCCAATCGCCTCCATGAAGGCGGCTATTTCGGCGTTCCCCACCTTGCCGAAACCGGATCGCAGACCGGCCATTATGTCGATCGTCTCGGCATCGGCTGGACCCGCCCTGCGGATGTCGCCGCAATCGTCGACCTGCTAACGGGAATTCGCGATGAGTATGCGCCGGTGAAGCGCCGCGCCCTCGAATTGATGGACAGCCAGTTTCACTATCAGGGCGATATCGCACGACTATTCGACATGGCGCACGCCGGTTGGTCATGACATACGTATAGTACATTTCCGCCTACGTTTGCGCTTAAACCAACTTTCTATTTTGTTCTGAAAGTTTCAAATTTTTGCACTCAGTCCACGAGCTATTTCCCGTTCTTACCGCTGCTTATCGTGCATATACATTTGCTTTGTTAAGTGTGCGAAATGGCAACAGATATTTGCTCGCTCCAATAAGGTCGGTTCATGGCAAACGTGATATATAGCGGATTAGAACAGGAACACGTCGGCTCGACGTCTGACGAGCAAGCCGGTATCCTTTCTAAAAATATGGTCGTCGTATCCAACGACCATGATCCGCGAGCAATAAAGGCAGTGCTCATAACTTTGGTTTTAAGCATAGTTTTTATGAAGTTCGCTCCCCACATGTTGGGAACGTCGATCCAACTGGCTCTACCCTTCACTTTTGCTCTAATTTCATATTTATTGTTTCGGCGATTAGGTTATATTTCTGTAACCAAGTTTTTACTCTATATTGGATTTGTTTGCCTCGCGTCACTTGTAAGCATGCTAGCAGGCGGAAAGGCAGAGCTACCATCGTTCCTATTCGTATGTGTGATTTATTTGATGTACGTAGTCGAAATCAAAATCAGCCAGCTAGCATATCTTAAATATTTAAATTGGATTACCTACCTTGGAATGATTGCAGCTTTCATGGTAGCAATTCAATGGGCTTGCCAGTTTCTTGGTTTTGGCATGCCTAGTCTTGAGATTATAATGCCTAAGTCGATAATAATGTTTAATTATGTTTATATTCAGCCCCTAGAATGGGGTGCAAAGTACATGAAGCCGAATGGTATTATTTTCTTAGAAGCGTCTTACATAAGCCAATTTATGGCTTTGGTTTGTATCATAGAAGCATGCTTTTTTCAGCGGCTTAAGTTCCTTGCTATTTTTGCTGTAACCCTCCTTGTGAGTTTTGGCGGAACTGGCATGCTCCTGTTGGTTTTGTGCGCTCCGGTTATCTTGTTCTATTTACGACTGAAACTTTTACCTATTCTCATAATTTCAGCTCCAATATGTGGCGTTGCCGCTTATCAAATTGGTCTATTTGAAAATGTTCAGGACCGTCTTGGCGAGTTTAACCAAGAGGGAACAAGTGGCAATATGCGCTTCACTCAACAATTTATTGTTGTGAAGAAAGTCCTTTTAGGGCCGCCGAAAGACGCCTTTTTTGGGCAGGGTTCCGGTACTATGCCCCAAGGCCTACATATTATGTATACTCCGGTCTCAAAGGTGATGTTTGAGTACGGGATATTTGTATACGTACTATTCTATTTTTTCTTGTTCCGTAGCGTATTTGGTAAGGGGGTTCCTTTTATTATGAGCTGGGCAATGACCATGCAGTATCTATGGCTAAATGGTTCATTTCTCGTTCCAATTAACAATGTATATTTGGTTCTTATATGTTCGATATTTCGGGTTACTGGAACTGAACCTTGGGCAATAGTTGC
>JAPKCG010000180.1 GCA_028823055.1 Sphingomonas bacterium | reverse complement strand
TCTGTTCGGTCGGCCTCGTCGCCAATGTCGGTATCGCCGCCTTCGTCCATGATGTGCGCAATGGCACCGCGGCGGGCGCGGCGCTGATCGGCATATTGGTCGGTGCGGTGTGGAATTACGCGCTGTCGTCGAAATTCGTCTGGGGCCGCTATTGATGATGGACCCGCGTCACGCTTGAAACCCCACGCGCAGGCGGGCAAAGCGTGCGCCATGAAGCGCAAGACCGGCCAGGACCGCTCGATCACCGCCACTTGGCGGCCCGCAACGCTCGCGATCCGCGGCGGCACCGCGCGGTCGGAATATGGCGAAACGTCCGAAGCCTTGTTCCTGACGTCGGGCTATAGCTACGACAAGGCAGGCGACGCCGCCGCGCGCTTTGCGGGCGAGCAGGAAGGGATGACCTATTCCCGCCTCCAGAACCCGACCGTCGAGATGCTCGAACACCGGATCGCGCTGCTCGAAGGCGCTGAGGCGTGCCGGACGATGGCGACGGGCATGGCCGCGATGACCGCCGCGTTGCTCTGCCAGTTGCAGGCGGGCGACCATGTCGTCGCGGGGCGGGCGGCGTTCGGGTCGTGCCGCTGGCTCGTCGATACGCTGCTGCCGAAATTCGGGATCGAAACGATCACCGTCGACGCCCGCGATCCGCAGCGGTTCATCGATGCCGCCAAAACGAATACGAAGCTGTTCTTTTTCGAGACCCCCGCCAATCCGACGATGGATGTCGTCGACCTCAAGGCGGTGTGCGACATCGCGCGCGAGCGCGGCATATTGACCGTCGTCGACAATGCCTTCGCGACCCCCGCGCTTCAGCGGCCGATGGAATTCGGTGCCGACGTGACCGCCTATTCTGCGACGAAGATGATGGATGGGCAGGGGCGTGTGCTCGCCGGCGCGGTCTGCGGGACCGAGGATTTCATCACCAACACGCTGCTTCCCTTCACGCGCAACACCGGGCCGAACTTGTCGCCGTTCAATGCCTGGGTCGTGTTGAAGGGGCTCGAAACGCTCGACCTCAGGATCAACCGCCAGTCCGATCATGCGATCGCGGTCGGCGAATTCATCGAACGGCGCGTGCCGCGCATCCTCCATCCCGGCCTGCCCAGCCATCCGCAGCATGACCTCGCGATGCGACAGATGTTGGCATGCGGCCCGATCTTCGCGTTCGAGGTCGAGGGGCGAGAGCAGGCGCACGGACTGCTCGACGCGCTCGAACTTATCGATATTTCGAACAATATCGGCGATTCGCGCTCGCTGATGACGCACCCCGCCTCGACGACGCATGCCAGCGTCTCGGCCGAAAATCGGGCGGAGATGGGGATTGGCGAGGGGATGTTGCGGCTCAATGTCGGGCTTGAGGATCCGCGTGACCTGATCGACGATCTCGATCGCGCGCTGACCGCCGTGGGCCTGTGAAGGCGTTTTTCCCCTATGCCGAAACGACCGGGGGCGTCACGGTGCGCGTGTCGGTCAGCTATCTTGCCGAACAGTCCGAACCGGGGCGCGGACGCTGGTTCTGGGCCTATCACATCCGCATTGAGAATGATGGCGCGAGCGCGGTACGGCTGCTCAGCCGCCGCTGGATCATCACCGACGGGCGCGGCGCGCGCCATACCGTCGAGGGCGAAGGCGTGGTTGGCGAACAGCCGATGATCGAACCCGGTGACAGCTATGATTATGTTTCGGGCTGTCCGCTCGCGACACCGACGGGGGCGATGCAGGGCAGTTATCGGATGGTCGGTGCCGACGGCGACGGCTTCGACGTCGCGATCCCGCGTTTCGATCTCCGCGCGCCTGCGGTGGCGTCGTGAAGCGAACGCATCTGCCGCTCAACGGCATGCGCGTATTCGACGCGGCTGCGCGGCATCTGTCGTTCACGCGCGCGGCGGACGAGCTGGCCGTCACCCCCGCTGCGGTGGGGCAACAGATCCGGGCGCTTGAAGATACGCTGGGCGTCGTGCTGTTCCGTCGCACGACCAAGGGCCTCGAACTGACCCCTGAAGCGGAAGGCGGGCTCAAGGCGCTCCGTGACGGCTTCCTCCAGTTCGAGGAGGCCGTCCGCGCGATGCAGTCGGGTCAGTCGTCGAAATCGCTGACGATCGCCGCCCCGCGCGACCTGACCGAAAAATGGCTGATGCGGCGGCTCGCCGCGGTATCGGCAGCGGATGCCGAACTACGTTTCGTGCTGATCGCGGCGGACGACATCGTCGATTTCACCGAAGCAAATCTCGACCTCGCAATTCGCTGGGGCGAGGGGCCGGGCGATCACGAGGGCGAGGCAATCGAATCGGAAGGCATGGTGACGATCGCCGCCACCGCCACCGCACCCGAAACGCTCATCGCGTGGCCAGGGGCGACTGAGACGGAGGGCACCGCGCTCGTGCGCGTCGGCGATGCGGGGCTCGCGATCGATGCGGCGGCGGCGGGAATGGGCCGTGCGGTCGTCCCCGAACTGCTCGCCGCGCACGACATTGCCGCCGGGCGTGTCGTCGTGATCGGGGAGGCGGCACCGTCGCGTCTGGGCTATTGGATCGTCGCGCCGACCCCGCAATGGCGACAGAAAAAGGTGCAGGCGCTCGTCGCGGCGCTCGCGTCCTGACGATAACGCCGCCCCTTGCGACCACGCGATTGAGGCTGCGCAAGCGCGTTGCGGGTGACGCGTATGCGCTGTTCGCGACGATGTCCGATCCGCGCGCCATGCATTGGTGGTCGCGGGCGCCTTTCGATACGGTCGAGGATCTTGCCGACTATTTCGGATCGGACCAACGCGGGCCGTGGCGAGCCTGGACGATCACGCGCGCGGGTGACGATAGGGCGATCGGGTTCGTCGCGGTCGGCGAAAAGCGGCAGGATGGCGTGACGGAGATCGGCTATCTTCTCGTCCGCGACGCCTGGCGGCAGGGGATCGCGCGTGAGGCGGTGAGCGCGGTGATTGGCCATCTTTTCGCGAGTGGCCAGCGGCGCGTCTTCGCGGATACCGACCCCGACAATGCCGCGTCGAACCGCCTGCTCGAATCGTTGGGATTTCAGCGTGAGGGGTTGCTGCGCGCCGAATGGGAAACGCATATCGGCATCCGCGACAGCGTCATCTGGGGCCTGCTCGCCGACGAATGGCCCCCGGCGGCCTAATTCTTCAGCTTCCAGCCGCGCTTGAGCAATGTGTAGCAAATCAGCCCGAGCACCACATCGATCGCCAATACGACGATCGCGCCGATCATGACGGGCGAATCGCTGATGCCGAGAAAACCGTAGCGAAAGCCCGAGATAATATAGAAAAACGGATTGGCATGGCTGAACGCGCGGAAAACCGGCGCGAGGTGGTCGACCGAGTAAAAGGTGCCGGACAACAGCGTCAGTGGTGCGACGACGAAATTCTGTACCGCGGCGGCGTGGTCGAACTTCTCCGCCCAGATCGATGTCAGCACACCGACAAAGGCAAGAAACACCGACCCGAGCAGACCAAACCACAAAATCGCGAGCGGTGCATGCGGCGTCACATGCACGCCGGGCCACAGCGCCATCGCCAGCCACACCGCGCCGCCGACGCACAGCGCCCGCGTCACCGCGCCACCGACGAGCGCTGCCAGCAGCTCGGCGACCGACAGCGGCGGCATCAGATAATCGACGATCGTCCCCTGGATCTTGCCGACGAGCAGCGAGAAACTCGAATTGGCATAGGCATTCTGCATCATGCCCATGATGATCAGACCGGGGGCGATGAAATCGGCGAACGCCACCGTCCCGCTGCCGACCATCACGGGCCGCCGCGCACCCGTCGCGACGGTAAAGATGACCAGAAACAGCAACGTCGTGATCGCGGGCGCCCACACAGTCTGAAGCTGCACCTTGAAGAAGCGCTTGACCTCCTTCACATATAAGGTCTTCAGACCTCCCCAATTGACGTTCCGGATAGTGGGAACGCCCGGGGCGGATCGAATCTGATTGATTTCGCCGATTGGCGGCTGGCTGCTCATGATGTGCGGGGTAACCGCACCGGCATCCACCCGCAACCCGGCAGCGATATGAGGGAATAACGAATGGCATGGACCGAAGAGCGGATCGGCACGCTCAAGACGATGTGGGAGGGCGGGCAGACCGCCAGCCAGATCGCCGAAGCACTGGGTGAAGTCAGCCGCAATGCGGTGATCGGCAAGGCGCATCGCCTCGGGCTCCAGTCGCGTCCCTCGCCGGTCAAGCCCAACGAGCCCGGGGCCAAGGCGGCGGCGAAGCCCGCACCGAAGGCGGCGGCGGCTGCACCCGCCCCCACTCCCACAAGTGCGCCGCCCGCTGCCGAGAAGGCGCCGGTCCAGGCAGAAGCCCCGCCCAAAGCCGCACCGGTCAAGCTGCCCGAACCGGACGCTGTCGAAATCGCCGCCGCACCTGAGGTCGAACCCGAGCCCGAGGCGAAACCCGAACAGAAGACCGAAACAGTGCTGCGCTCGGTCGGTCCCGGTGGTTTCGTGCGTCAGTCGCCGAGCGAACAGGCACCGCCAGCGACACCCGCGCCGCCGCGCCGGCTCGTCCCTGCCAAGCCAAGCCCCGAGATTGCGGGCAAGACGACATTGCTCGACCTCAACGATCGCATCTGCAAATGGCCGCTCGGCCATCCGGGCGAGCCTGATTTCCATTTCTGCGGCGATAATGTGAACCCCGGTTTCCCGTATTGCGTCGCGCATTGCGGCCACGCCTATCAGGCGCAGCTGCCCCGCCGCGACCGCCGCCCGCCGCCGCCGCTGCCGTTCGGTGGCCCCCGCGTCCGCTGATCTCTTAACCACCCCGGTGCCAACCGGGGCAGCCGGGATGTCGGCGTCGCTTGCTCTGACGACGAGCGTACCCCATACGTTCGTGCATGGCCGAAGACCTTTTCGCGAGCACGACGTCCAGCACCGAAACCTATGACGCTTCGTCGATCGAAGTGCTTGAAGGGCTGGAGCCGGTACGCCGCCGTCCGGGCATGTATGTCGGCGGCACTGACGAGCGCGCGCTGCACCATCTCGCCGCCGAAGTGCTCGATAATGCGATGGACGAGGCGGTCGCGGGCCATGCGACTCGGATCGAGGTAACGCTGGAACCGGGCGACCGGCTGACCATCGTCGACAATGGCCGCGGCATCCCGATCGATCCGCATCCCAAATTCCCGGACAAATCGGCGCTCGAAGTGATTCTCTCCACGCTGCATTCGGGCGGTAAATTCTCGGGCAAGGCCTATGCGACTTCCGGCGGATTGCATGGCGTCGGCGTTTCGGTCGTCAATGCGCTGTCATCGGATACCGTCGTCGAAGTCGCGCGTGAGAAGCAACTCTATCGCCAACGCTTTGCAAAAGGCGTGACGCTTGGCCCGATCGAACATCTGGGCGCGACCCCAAATCGGCGCGGGACATCGATCGCCTTCACCCCTGATACCGAAATTTTCGGCAAGGACCTGCATTTCAAACCCGCGCGTCTCTACAAGCTCGCGCGGTCGAAGGCGTATCTGTTCGCGGGCGTCGAGATCCGCTGGAAATGCGCGCCCGAACTGATCGAGGGTGATACCCCGGCAGAGGCGGTGTTCCAGTTTCCCGGCGGCCTCGCCGATCACCTCAAGGAGCAAGTGGGCGCGCGCGAATGCGCGACCGCCGATTTCTTTGCGGGCAGCCAGGATTTTCCCGATTCTCAGGGCAAGGTCGAATGGGCGGTCGCCTGGCCGCTGTGGAGCGACGGGTCATATAGCTGGTATTGCAACACCATCCCGACCCCCGACGGCGGGACGCATGAACAGGGGCTGCGCACCGCGCTGACTCGCGGCTTGCGTGCATTCGGCGATCTGGTGGGTCAGAAAAAGGCGAAGGATCTCACCGCCGACGATGTGATGACGGGCAGCGAACTGATGCTGTCGGTCTTCATCCGCGACCCGCAATTCCAGAGCCAGACCAAGGACCGGCTGACCAGCCCCGAGGCGGCGGGTCTCGTCGAAAAGGCGGTGCGCGACCATTTCGATCACTTCCTCAGCCATAATATGGACCGCGGCAAGGCGCTGCTCGGCTATGTCCTCGAACGGATGGACGAGCGGCTGCGGCGCAAGGCCGAACGCGACGTCAAGCGCAAGACCGCGACATCGTCGCGCAAATTGCGGCTGCCCGGCAAGCTCACTGATTGTTCGAACGACAGCAACGAGGGCACCGAATTGTTCATCGTCGAGGGCGATTCGGCAGGGGGATCGGCGAAACAGGCGCGCGACCGCAAGACTCAGGCGATCCTGCCGATCCGCGGCAAGATATTGAACGTGGCGTCGGCGACGAGTGCCAAGATCTTCGCCAATCAGGAGATCGCCGACCTCATCCAGGCACTGGGTTGCGGGACGCGCAAGGAATGTCAGCCCGATAATCTGCGCTATGAACGCATCGTCATCATGACCGACGCCGATGTCGATGGCGCGCATATCGCGACGCTGCTGATGACCTTCTT
>JAPKCG010000179.1 GCA_028823055.1 Sphingomonas bacterium | reverse complement strand
GCCTTCGACAGCCTTGGGCACGCCGATCATGGCTGGCTCGATGCAAGGCATCATTTCAGCTTCGCGAGCTATTACGATCCCGACCGGATGGGCTGGGGCGCGATCCGTGTGTGGAACGATGACAGGATCGCGCCGCAGAGCGGCTTTCCGCCGCATCCACACAGCGACATGGAGATCGTGACCTATGTCCGCTCCGGCGCGATCACGCATCAGGATTCGATGGGTAACAAGGGTCGTACCGAAGCGGGTGACGTTCAGGTGATGAGCGCCGGATCGGGGGTCCGCCATGCCGAATATAATCTTGAGGACGAACCGACGACGCTGTTCCAGATCTGGATCGAACCGACCCGCAAGGGCGGCAGTCCGAGCTGGGGAGCGAAACCCTTTCCCAAGGGCGAGCGGTCGGGCCAGTTCGTGACATTGGCGAGCGGCTTTGCCGGGGATGCCGACGCATTGCCGATCCGTGCGGATGCGCGCGTCATGGCCGCGACGTTGAAAGCGGGCGACGTCGCCACACATGCGGTCGGGGAGGGGCGCCATGCGTACCTCGTCCCCGCCACCGGGCGGCTGTCGATCGACGGCGTCGCGATCGAAACGCGCGACGGCGTGGCACTTGCCGGCGGCCGGACCGTTACCATCACCGCCATCGAGGATGCTGAAATCGTCCTGGTCGATTCAGAATAAACACACGCAAACAGGAATTATTTCATGACCAAGGTTCTCGTTCTCTATTACTCGTCCTACGGCCATGTCGAGAAGATGGCCGACGCGGTTGCCGAAGGCGCGCGCAGCGGCGGAGCCGACGTCGACATCCGCCGCGTTGCCGAAACCGCACCGCAAGAAATCGTCGAAGGTGCGGGATTCAAGACCGATACCGCCCATCCTGAAATCGAAAGCCCCGACGCACTTGCGGAATATGACGCGATCATCGTCGGTGCGCCGACGCGCTATGGCCGGATGCCCAGCCAGATGGCGGCTTTTTGGGACACGACGGGCGGGCTGTGGATGAAGGGCGCGCTGGTCGGCAAGATCGGTGGCGCGTTCACGTCGACCGCGAGCCAGCATGGCGGGCAGGAGACGACGTTGTTCTCGATCCTGACCAACCTGCTTCATCACGGTCTCACGATCGTCGGCCTCGATTACGGGTTCCAGGGTCAGATGGGCGTCGACGAAGTGCTCGGCGGCTCCCCCTATGGCGCGACGACGATCGCGGGTGGCAATGGCAGCCGGATGCCGCATGAGCAGGAACTGGCGGGCGCGCGCTATCAGGGCAAGCGTATCGCGGAACTGGCGGCGAAGGTCGCGGGTTGATGCCGATGCCCTCCCTCATCGGAGGGAGGGCGACAGGCGTTCAGCACTTCTTGCGGTTCTTTTTCGTGCAGACCCGAAATGGCGGTGCGTTGACGACGGTCGGCCAGACGGGCGCGTTTCGAATGATCGTGACGCCGTCGACCGCGGGACGTGCCGGAAACCGCGCGCGCGCCGCGGCGAAGATGAAGCGCGCGCGGGCGGCACCCGCTGCGGTGGCCGTCGCCCCTACCCAGCGCCAGTGCCAGGGTTCCCATTTGACGTTCTGACCATTGCCGCCGGGAAACGACATTTCGAACCCGTATCTGGGCGCATTGACGAAGAGCCAGCGCGCCATCGCGGTCGCCGCCATGCATGCCTCCGCATCGGGGCAGCCATTGGCGGGGCGGACCGCGAAGTCGATCGCATAACCCGTCGTATGTTCGCTATGCCCGGGCGGCGCGACCGAGATCGCACGGGTCGCGGCGTCGGCATCCGCGCGCGGGCGACAGAACACGCCGCCCTGCCGGATGATCCCGCGATGACAGGATAGGGCGTAAAGCTTTCCGCGCGCCGCCGGGTCGGCATTCGCTGCCCCCGCGAGGCGAGTGAGATCGGCGATCATTTCCTTGCGGATCATGCAGCCATTGAGCGCCAACCCCGGCGGCGCGGCGACAAGGTCGTCGGCGGGCGTGTCGCCATAGGGGAAATGGCCCAGCAACCGCCCGTCTGCGGTCGGGGTCGCGGTGTCGCCGCATAGCTGCGCATCGGCGATGCCGGGCATGAAAATGAGCGCGAAGGCGAGAATGATGCGACGCGACATGGTGCGCAGGCTCTGGCATGGCGGCGCATCCGGTGGCAAGGACGGATCCATGCATGGCGACCGCGTACTTTTCCTCGATGGCGAGGCCCTGGTAATCGACAAGCCCGCGGGGTTGCCGGTCGACCGTCCGCGCGACGGCTCGCTGAGCCTCGAAAACCACCTTGTCAGCCTTCAGTTCGGCTTTCGCCGTGTGCCGCATGCGGTCCACCGGCTCGATCGCGACACCAGCGGGTGCCTGTTGCTGTCACGCAATCCAAAAGCGCATGCGCGGCTGCAACAGGCGTTCGAGCGCGGCGAGGTCGAGAAGCGCTATCTCGCGGTCCTCGACGGGATACCGGCGGGCGAGGAGGGGGTCATCGATCTGGCGCTCGGCAAGACGAGCACCGCCGAGGATGGATGGCGAATGGTCGCCGATGCGGAAGGCAAGGCGGCACGCACGCACTGGAAGCTGCTCGGCACGCATGAGGGCCGAGCCTATGTCGAATTCCGGCCGGAAACCGGGCGCACTCACCAGATCCGGGTCCATGCCGCCGCCGGGCTCGGCATCGCGGTGCTGGGCGACCCTGTCTATGGCACGAAGGACCGGCGGGGCATGATGCTTCACGCAGCGGAACTCGTCGTGCCGCGCCCCAACAAGGACCCGGTTCGCGCCGAGGCGCCGCTCCCCGAACGGTTTGCCGGCCTGATCCCGTGACGTGGATTCCCGTCACGCGCGCGATCGGGATCGACAGTGACGAGATCGAGGAATCCGCGACGCGGTCGGGCGGAGCGGGGGGACAGCATGTCAACACGACCGACAGCGCGGTCATCCTGCGCTTCGATGTTGCCGCCTCGCCCAATTTGCCCGAGGCGGTGAAGCATCGGCTCGCGGCGCTGGCGGGATCGCGGTTGACGCGCGAGGGCGTGCTGATCCTGCGCAGCGAAGGGTCGCGGTCGCAGCATCTCAACCGGCAGGAAGTGCGCGAGCGGCTGGTGGCGCTGATCCGCGAGGCGACGTTGGTGCCCAAGAAGCGCCGACCGACGCGCCCGACCAAGGCGTCGCAGACGCGCCGCGTCGATGGCAAGGTGAAGCGGGCGGGCGTCAAGGCGGGGCGGGGCAGGGTCCGGTTCGACTGACGCGGCTTGCCGGATGATCGCGCCACCGCCATTTGAACACGAATGTACACATTCGACATATCGACCGGCAGCAAGGCCGACCTGTACCGCGACCTGCTCGCCGCGATCGACGCGGTCACCGTTGAGGAGCGTGACGGCATCGCCAATATGGCGAATGTCGCCGCGCTGATCTGGCAATATCTGCCCGATCTCAACTGGGCGGGCTTTTACCGGATGGTCGAGGGCGAGCTGGTCCTTGGCCCGTTTCAGGGCAAGGTCGCCTGTATTCGCATCGCGGTTGGCGCGGGGGTGTGCGGCGCGGCGGCAGCGACCCGCGAAACGCAGCTGGTCGAGGATGTTCACGCCTTTCCCGGCCACATCGCGTGCGATGCGGCGAGCCGGTCGGAGCTGGTTGTGCCCATCGTCGATGGCGACCGGTTGGTCGGTGTGCTCGATCTCGACAGCCCCGAAGTCGCACGCTTCGACGATGAGGATGCGGCGGGATGTGAAGCGATCGCCAACGTCATCGCGGCGCGCATCGGCTAATTAATTGCATCGATGTCACATGGCCCGAAACGGGACGGGCGGATGCTAGCGACTAGTCAAGAGCGATGGTAAGCTTTCGTAAACCATTGAAGAAGATCGGCGCGAACGGGCGGCGTGTCGTTCTGTAGGGAGACGAATATGCGGACCTTGATCATCGCGAGCGCGACCGTCGCGCTCATGACCAGCGGCGCCAGTGCCGAGCAGAGCGTTGTGTCGCAAGGGCCGGGTGTTACCCCTGGCATGGTACAGGCGAACAATGGCTGGCAGGGCAACGGCTGGCAGGGGAATAACACGCCCACCGTGCGCGTCGGTGGATCGCGCTGGGGCAGCAATGTCGGCGGGCATTGGTGGGGCGGTGTCAACGCACCCGGTGGGTGGAATGCCTATCGTCGCCCGGTCCGCGGCTATGTCTTGCCAAGCTATTGGATCAGCCCGCGTTTCTACGTCAACAACTGGTCGGGTTATGGGCTGAGACAGCCGACGGCCGGTTATCGCTGGGTCCGTTATTACGATGACGCGGTGCTGATCGACAATCGCGGATCGGTCTATGACGTCGCCGACGGGATCGACTGGGACCAATATGACCAGGGCTATTATACCGACGACACGACGGTTTATTCGGGGCCGACGGATCGCGGCTATGATGCCGGCGGCAATTATGCGCAGGGCGTTTATGCCCAGGGCGCTTATCCCCAGGGCAGGGGCACGCCGGTGCCGCCGGGCTATGCCGGACAGCCGGTCCATCGCGAACAGAATGGCAGCAATGGCCTTGCCGGTGCGGCGGTCGGCGCGGCGGTTGGCGGAGTGGCGGGCAATCTCATCGCGGGCAAGGGTAACCGGCTTGGCGGCACGCTGATCGGCGCGGGCGTCGGTGGGCTTGCGGGCTATGCGGTCGACAAGTCTTCGAGCACGAAGCCGCGTTACGCACGTCCGCCCGTCGCCCCGGATTACCCGCCCCCGCCCCCGCCCCCGCAGGGTTATGCGAGCCAGCCGGGCTATACGACGGCGCAGGCCAATCTGGCGCAGCAGGGTTATGCATCCTCATCGCCCTATGGCGCACAATATGGCGCGAACGACGAATATCGCGAACGCCGCGGTAGCGACGGTCTCGCTGGCGCGGCCGTCGGTGCGGCGGCTGGCGGCGTTGCGGGCAATGTCATCGCGGGCAAGGGCAACAGGCTGGGCGGCACGCTGATCGGCGCAGGCGTCGGTGCTGCGGCAGGCTATGCGATCGATAAATCGTCGAACGCTCGCCACGATCGCTATCCTGCGCCCGACTATCGCGGCCAGGGTTATCCGCCCCCCGTTTATCCGCAACAGGCCTATCCGCAACAGGGCTACGCGCAGCGCGGGAATTACCGGCATGGCTATGCTGCTGGCGGACCCGCCGTCACCACCGTCAATGGCGCCACCGTCGTGACGACGTCGCAAGGCGGAGGTTATGCGGCGGGCGGTTATTATTATCCCGCAGGATCGACCACGACCGTCGTCGTTCAATCGGCCCCCGTCGTGACGACCACGACGACCGAAATCTACGAAGACACCGTCACCTATGTGAAGCCGCGCACGAAGCGCGTGTATCGGGGCAAGACGCTCCGTCGCAATCGCGGTGCCGCGACCTGCGCCTGCAATTAGGCCGATCCCGATCTGCACGGGACAGGCCGGGGGTTGGATCCCGGCCATATGATGATGCCGCTCCGCACAACTCCCGCGGGGCGGCATCGTTTTTGGTGAGATTGTCCGCGGGTCGCCAGTCGTGCCGGCCGCGTTATCCCGTCAGCGGCAACTATGCGGATCAGCGCCGTGTCGCGCGACCGCCAAAGGTGACGAGGCTTTCCGCACCGTCCGCGCCCAACGCGGAGACGCCGATGAAATTATCGTCGACCGGCACCTGTTTCAGCAATGCCGACGTGCCGGTGACATCGGTCGATTTGGTCCACCGACCCCCGCCATTGTTCGCGCGCCAATACACGCGATAGGCCTTCGCGCCGGAAACGGCGTCCCACGTCACCTTGGTGTCGCGCGACAAATCGCCGCTCAGGCCCACGCTGTCGGGCGCGGCGGGGGCGTCGGCCAGGCGGTCGATCGTGGCGATGTTGATCGCGGCGACCTTGGCCAGATAATCGAAATCCATCCGGTCGATCGTATCGCCGTAAATGACGCCCTTTTCGGTACGCAGATCCTGATGCTGCGCGTCCCAATTTTCCGCGCCGACCGAAAAGCGGATCGCGGGGTAGCCGAGTTTCAGGAATGATTCGTGGTCGCCGCCGCGTCCGAACCGGTCGGGGCGCTGATCGAGCACGACCTCGAACCCGCCGGGGATCGTGCCCGCTACCTTGTCGACTGCCTTGGCGAGCGCACGGCTCGGACCGTCATCCTCCCCGCCCTCGCCGCGGCGACGCATTTGTTCGGGGAGCGATTCGGACGCGCGGATGCCTTCGGAAAAGACGCGGACGCGGTTTGCATCCCTGACGCCGCCCTGACCGATCGAATTACCGACGATGTCGTTGTTGAGCATCGCGGTCACCTGCCACCCACGCGCCTTGACGGTTTCGGCAAGGAGTTGCGAACCCCACAATCCCTGTTCCTCCGCGGAAAAGGCGACATAGACGATCGTCGCGTCATATTTCCGCTTCGACAACAGCCGGGCGGCCTCCATGACCACCGCGACGCCCGACGCATCGTCGTTCGCGCCGGGGGCG
>JAPKCG010000178.1 GCA_028823055.1 Sphingomonas bacterium | reverse complement strand
GATCGGCGTTCGGATCGAAGAACGGCGGCTGCAGGATCGCGGCGGGGAAGACGACTTCGTTCATCAACGGATTGGCATAGGCATTGACGGTCTGCGGCGTCATGAACCACTCGCTGCGATCGACTGGCTTGCCGATCTTGTCGAGTTCGCGCTGATAATTGAATTCGGCGACGCGATCGGCATTGCCCAGCACGTCACCCTTGATGACCTTAAGCGCCGAATAGTCGCGCCACTTGTCGGGATAGCCGATCTTGGGTGTGAACGCGGCGAGCTTTGCGCGCGCCTTTACCTTCGTTTCGGGGGCCATCCATTCGAGATTGGCAAGCCGCGTATCCATTGCCGAAATCAGATTGCGGACAAGTTCGTCGGCCTTCGCCTTCGCTTCGGGCGGGAAGTATTTCTGGACATAGATTTGCCCGACGGCTTCACCGAGACTGCCGTTGACGAGGTCGACGCCGCGCTTCCAGCGCGCCTTGAGTTCGGGCGTGCCCGACAATGTCGTGCCGTAAAAGGCAAAATTCTCATCGGTAAACGCCGTCGACAGCAGCGGCGCGGCGTTGCTGATCGTGTGATAGGCGAGATATTCTTTCCACGTCGACAGCGGCGTCGCGTCGACGATCTTCGCGGTGCTCGTCAGTGCGGACGGTTGCGCGACGATCACCTGGGGCTGACCGGCGAGACGCTGTTCGGTGAGCATTGCGGTCCAGTCGAACCCTGGCATCTTCGCAGCAAGATCGGCGGTCGCGACCGGATTATAGATTTTTTCGATCTGACGCTGTTCGGCGCGCGTCCAATGGACGGCGGCGATCTGCTTTTCGAGGTCGTAGATACGCTGGGCTGCAGCCTGGGCATCGGGACGCCCGGCGAGCTGGAGCATCTTGGCGATGTGCGTCACATACTTCTGGCGCGCTTCGACGAATTTGGGGTTGTCGGTCAGATAATAATCGCGGTCGGGAAGGCCGAGACCGCCCTGCCCCATGTACACCGTATATTTGGTGTTGTCCTTCAAGTCCTGCTGAACCCCCGCCCCCACCGGGACGTCGATGCCGTGCATCGTCGCATCGCCGAACGCGCGGGCAAGATCGCCCTTGGTCTTGATCGCGTCGATCTTCGCGAGATACGGCGCGAGTGGTTTCGCCCCTGCCGCTTCGATCGCGGGTGCGTCCATGAAGCTTGCATAGGTGACGCCGATCTTTTCACCCACGCTGCCCGGCGCATTCTGCTTCGTCGCGGATTCCTCGATCACTTCACGCGTGCGTTTGTCGGACAGGTCGCGCAGGATCGCGAAACCGCCCCAGCTCGACCGGTCGGCGGGGATTTCGGTGCGGTCCATCCACTTGCCGTTGACGTAGCGATAGAAATCGTCGCCCGGCTTCACCGACATATCCATCGCCGTCAGATCGACACCGAAATCGCCCAATTGCGGCTTGCCGTCTGTCGCATCGACGGGCGCGGTGGGGTTAGCGACGACGGGCTTGTTCTGCGCGTACACACCTGCGGACGAGACGGAGGCTAGCAGAAGAACGGCAATAAACGATTTGCGCATCAAAAATCCCTGAATTCGAGAGTCGGATGCGCTGTTGTACTCGACTGACACGCTTCGTCAAACATGGTTACGATTGCGACGATTTCGCCACTTTCGCGATATCCAGATCCGCCAGCCAAGTATGGACAACGCATAACCCAGCGTCGCCAATACCACCGTCAGAATCGCGAGCCCCAACGCGATCGATGGCGCCGCATCCGACATCAGCCATTGCATCCACCCCGACTGCGCAGCCTCGCGAACCGGGTCGCCGGGAACGACCGCGTCGAGGCGCAACGCATAATGCCCGACCCGATAGGCCGCCGCCCACAATAACGGCGTCGTCAGCGGATTGCTGATCAGCGTCGTTCCCGCCGCCACGGGTACGTTGGCGCGAAGGGGCAGTGCCACCAATGCGGCAAGCGCAATCTGGCCAATCGGAAAGGCTATCCCCGTGACCATCCCCAGCGCAACGCCGCGCGGGACGGAACGGCGCGTAAACCGCCACAGTTCGGGCGCGAGCACACGGTGCGCGACAGGCCGCAACCAACGGCTTTTCGCCATGGCTTCGCGGGTCGGGATCGCCTGATGGAACCACGCCCCGATACGCTGTCCGTGCTTCGGTAATTTCACTGTCGGCGGTCCTGCGGTCGGCGGGAACGTGGCCATCAGCCCCGGTCGCGCATGATCCGGGCGGCGTCGCGTTTCCATTCGCGTTCCTTGATCGCGGCGCGTTTGTCGTGATCCTTGCGACCTTGTGCCAATGCCAGCTCCACTTTCGCCCGCCCGCGGGAATTGAAATAGACCATCAGCGGGACGAGCGTCATGCCCTGCCGCGCGACGGCACCGTGAAGCTTGTTTATCTCACGTTCGTGAAGGAGCAATTTACGCGGGCGCTTGGCTTCGTGGTTGAAGCGGTTGCCGTGACTGAATTCGGGGATGTTGGCGTTGACCAGCCAGACTTGTCCGTCGCGCACCTCGGCATAGCTTTCGGCGATCGACCCTTCGCCGAACCGCAACGCCTTCACCTCGGTGCCGACGAGCGCGATCCCCGCTTCGTAAACGGTATCGATCGAATATTCGAACCGCGCCTTGCGGTTCTCGGCGACGATCTTCTTCTTGTCGAAGGTAGCGGGTTTGGGACGCGACATAAGCGCCGCGATGTAGGCGCTTCCCCGCAACAGTCAAAGGGGCGCGGCGGTCAAATGGTTGCGAGGAAACGGAACCGACCGCGACCGATCAGATCAGTCCGGCATGCGTCAGCGCCGCATCGACGATCGCTCTGCTCGCGTCACCGGCAGCGGTCATCGGCAAGCGCAGCCCGCCTGGAAAACCGGATCGGACCCGCCCCATCGCGTATTTTACCGGACCGGGCGAGGCATCGGTGAACATCGCCTCGTGCAGCGGAAACAGGCGATCGTGGAGCGTCAGCGCCGCGGTATAATCGCCGGTCGCGCACGCCGTCTGGAAATCGGCGCACAGCCGGGGCGCGACGTTCGCACTGACCGAGATGCACCCCCTGCCCCCCATCGCGTTGAATGCAAGCGCAAGGTCGTCATTGCCCGAAAGCTGGGTAAACGTCTCACCGCACAGGCTGCGCTGTTGCGACACGCGGGCAAGCGCGCCGCTAGCGTCTTTGACCCCGATGAAAATGTCGGGAAAGGCCGTGACGATCCGCGCCATCGTCGCGGGCAGAATGTCGGTCACCGTGCGTCCGGGGACGTTGTAGAGTATGATTGGCAGCGGCGCGGTTTGCGCCAGCGCCTCGAAATGGCGAAAGATACCTTCCTGACTGGGGCGGTTGTAATAGGGCGGCACCATCAGTGCCGCGTCCGCCCCGGCATCTTTGGCACGGCGCAGATTGTCGGCGGCGACACGGGTATCGTTCGATCCCGCACCTGCAAGAATGGGGACGCGCCCTTGGGCCTGATCGACGCAGATCGCGACGATCCCGAAATGTTCGTCGGCGGTCAGCGTCGCGGCTTCGCCGGTCGTTCCACAGGGAACGAGGCCAGCCGAACCTTCCGCGATCTGCCAGTCGATCAGCGCACGATACGCCGCCTCATCGAAACTACCCTTCTCGTCGAACGGTGTAACCAGCGCAGGAATCGAACCGAAAAACATGATGTTGGGCGCTCCCGCGTCGAGAAATAAGCGATTTTGTTCAGGACAGATAAGGGTTGGCGTCCTATTCTGTCCATATGAACGCAATCAGTCTCTCTACCGCCTTGATCGTTTCCCTCCTCGCCGGTGCCGCGACGATGCCGCTGACGCAGGATCAGCTCGACAGATATCGGACGCAAATGGCCAATATGGGGCCTTCCGCGCCGCAGACCGCGGAGGATGGCCGGATCGCCGCGACGATCGCGCAATGGCGCTCGCTTCAGCAAACCGACGCACTGCCGTTCGACAGCTATGCATCGTTTCTGATGAACCATCCCGGCTGGCCCGGTGAGGCAGGCCGTCGTCGCGCGGCGGAGCGACAGGCGAGCAACGCCTCACCGCAGAGCGTCGCCGCCTTTTTCGCGAAGTTTCCGCCGCTGACGACGACGGGTATGGTGGCGCAGGCGCGCTCATATGCCGCAATCGGTCGCGCTTCGGAGGCGGCCGCGATCGCGCGCAAGGCATGGCGGACGGGCGGGATGTCGTCCGCCGACGAAGCCGCGATCATGGGTCAATTCGGCAGTGCGCTGACGACTGCCGATCACGACGCGCGGATCGATGAATTGTTGTGGCAGGGCGCGACATCGAGCGCGACGCGCGAATTGCCCTATGCGAGCCCAGCCCGCCGTCCGCTGTTCGAAGCGCGGCTGGCGCTGCGAACCAATGCGTCGAACGCCGCCGATGTCGCGATGAACGGTCAGACGACCTATGGCAATGATGCCGGTTACGTGGCGGATCGCGCCAATTGGCTGCGCAATTCAGGGGCCAGTCCCAGCGCACGGACGTGGCTCGCCCAATCGCGCACCTATTCGGGCACCCCCGCCGACCCCGGCGAATTCATGGAAATTCTGTATACCAACGCCCGCGCCGCGGCGAATGACGGGCAATACCAAATTGCTTACGACATCGCGCGACAGATCGGCGAGATTTATCCGGCGGGCACCGACATCGGCGCGTTGAGTTATAAGGAACGCGATCAGTACACCAATCTCGCCTGGCTCGGCGGCCAGGTCGCGCTGAAACAGATCAACCGTCCCGCCGATGCGATGGTGATGTTCGATCGTTACGGAAAGGGATCCAACTCCCCGACCGTGACATCGAAGGGTCTATATTGGGCAGGTCGCGCCGCACGGGCCGCAGGCAAGCCGACCGAGGCCAACCAGTTCTACACCGCCGCCGCCCGATATCGCGAT
The DNA here is from genome assembly GCA_028823055.1 of Sphingomonas bacterium. GTDB lineage: Bacteria > Pseudomonadota > Alphaproteobacteria > Sphingomonadales > Sphingomonadaceae > Sphingomonas. Next base: position 1,632 of record JAPKCG010000178.1, on the reverse strand, counting down.
CAATTCTACGGCCAGCTTGCGACCGAACAGCTCGGGCGTCCTTATTCCGCGCCGCCCGCGATCGGCGATCCGGCGATCGATCCCGCCACGCGCGCGGCGTTCGATTCGCGCGAGATCGTCACTGCGGTGCGTTTTCTGGGGTCGATCGGGGATTGGCAGAACCAGACCGCATTCATCAAACAGATCGCCGCCGATGCGACGACCGAGACCGATCACGTGCTCGCCTCTCAGCTGTCCGCCTCGCTCAACCGCCCCGATCTAGGGGTGATGGTCGGGCGCAGCGCCATGTCTAACGGCCTTGCGGATTACACCTCGGCGGGCTTCCCCACTGTTTCGGTGCCGGCGGGGTATGAGGATAACTGGACGCTTATCCACGCGATCTCGCGGCAGGAAAGCCAGTTCGACAAGACCGCGATCAGCCATGCCGGCGCACGCGGCCTGATGCAGCTGATGCCCGGCACCGCGCGCGAACAATCGGGCAAGATCGGGATTTCCTACAACCCCGCCGCGCTGACGACCGATCCCAATCTTTCGATCATGCTGGGGTCGAGTTATTTCAAGCGGATGTACGCCGCCTATGGCAGCTATCCGATGGCGATCGCGGCGTATAATGCGGGGCCGGGCAATGTGAACAAATTCGTCCGCGCAAACGGCGACCCCCGCACGCCGGGCGTCGATGTCGTCGACTGGATCGAGGCGATCCCGATTTACGAAACGAAGAATTACGTCCAGCGCGTCCTCGAAAACGCGGTCGTCTATGACCTGATGAATCCCGCGCGATCGACCAGTCGCGGCGATAATCGCCTCAGCTGGTATCTGGGCAAGAACAAGCCGGGTTGAGGCGCGTCTGCTTCGGCAGGCCCACCACCCGTCAATCTGACACATGGATCGCCCCAATTACATAACGCCTGCGGGTTATGCGGTGCTGCGGCGCGAATATGAACAACTGTTCGGCACCGAACGCCCCGCGCTCGTCGAAACGATCGCGTGGGCGGCGGGTAATGGCGACCGGTCTGAAAATGGCGACTATATCTATGGTCGAAAACGCTTGAGAGAGATCGACCGGCGGCTCGGCTGGCTATCGCGCCGAATGAAGGCCGCAAGGATCGTCGACCCCGCCGCACAGACCGATCGCACCCGCATCTGGTTCGGGGCGGAGGTCACGATCGCCGACGAGGATGACGAGGAGCGCGTCCTGACGCTGATCGGCGATGACGAGACGGACGCAGGCGAAGGCCGGGTCGGCTGGAACTCACCCTTTGCGCGCGCCCTGCGCGGCGCTGGTGTCGGTGACCTGCGTCGGGTGACCTTACCCGTCGGCGAGCGTGAATATGAGGTGATCGCGATCGCCTATCCCAATCCCAGCGCGTCGTCGGTGTCACAGGTTTAGCGTTGACCATGTCCGATGGCCGCGCGAGGAAGCGACGATGACCCACGACACCCCTGCCCGCAACATTGCGCTCCTCATCGACGCGGATAATGCGTCGTGGAACGCGATCGACCCCGTTCTGACCGTCCTTGCCGAGCTGGGCAGCGTCAATGTCCGCCGTGTCTATGGCAACTGGACGAAACCCGGCCTCAAGGGCTGGCGCGACATGACGGTCAAGCACGGCATCGAACCGCAACAGCAGT
>JAPKCG010000177.1 GCA_028823055.1 Sphingomonas bacterium | reverse complement strand
GTCATCAGCGCAAGCAGCGCGATGATGAGTTGTTTGGGGTAGGCGAGGACTCGTTCGGCGACGAGCCGCAGGTCCGACAGCCGACGCGGCGTGGCGGGCTTGTCGGCACGCGGCGGGCTGGTCGCCAACGGAGTTAGGGTCGATACGTCGGACTGCGTGCTGGCCATCGCCATTGCGCCTAGCAGTCGCACCGCCCCCGCTCAACGGCGAACCGCGTCCGTTGGGCGGGGGCCGACAGCGGCTGTCGCCGACCGTGGCCGTCGTTGTGCATTGCACAACAGATTGGTTGGCGGCTTAACCTTTTTCGGCTATCACGGTGAACCCCATATCGGGGGATGGGATACCCAATGCTCTATAATGCTTATGAGATGCAGCGGTCGATGCTCGCCGGTGCCAGCGCGATGGCCGGTTTCGGCGCGGAATTTCTGAACAATCCGGTAAACCCGATTTCCTATATGGGCGGCAGCGCGCTGATCGGTTCCGCGCTCGAAGTGTTCGCACATGCAGCGGCCCCGCGCGGAAAGCCTGCCTTTGGGCTCGCGACGACGACGATCGATGGGAAGGTCGTCGCGGTGACCGAGGAAATCGTCGCGCAAAAGCCGTTCGGGCAATTGAAGCGCTTCAAACGCGAAGGTGTCGAGGGCGGGCCGAAGCTGTTGATCGTCGCGCCGATGTCGGGCCATTACGCGACTTTGCTCCGCGGTACGGTCGAACGGATGCTCCCGTCCGCGGATGTCTACATCACCGACTGGCGCGATGCGAAGCTCGTCCCGCTATCCGACGGCAAGTTCGATCTCGAAAACTATGTCGACTATATCGTCGATTTTCTCGAGGCGATCGGCCTGAACGAGGGCGAAGGGGGCACGCACATGCTCGCGGTCTGTCAGCCATCGGTGCCCTGCTATGCGGCGGTCGCGTTGATGAGTGCGGACAAGAACCCCGCCCGACCCAAGACGCTGACGATGATGGGCGGCCCCGTCGATACGCGCATGGCGCCGACCGCGGTCAACACGCTCGCGACCGAACGGCCGTTCAGCTGGTTCGAACAGAATGTCATCGTCACCGTTCCGGCGGGCTATCCGGGCGCGGGACGCAAAGTCTATCCTGGCTTCCTCCAGCTTGCAGGGTTCATGTCGATGAACCTCGGCAACCACCTGATGAGCCATTGGGAGATGTTCAAACATCTCGTCCAGGGCGATGACGAGGGTGCGGATGCGACCAAGGATTTCTATGAGGAATATCGTTCGGTCTGCGACATGACCGCCGAATTCTATCTCCAGACGATCGACGTCGTGTTTCAGGATCATTCGCTGCCAAAGGGTACGATGATGCATCGTGGCCGTCGCGTCGATCCTGCCGCGATCACCGATGTCGCGATCCTCGCGATCGAGGGCGAGCGCGACGATATTTCGGGATTGGGCCAGACCAAGGCCGCGCTCGACATCGCGACCAAGCTCAATGCGTCGAAGAAGAAATATCTCATCGCGCAGGGCGCGGGCCATTACGGCATCTTCAACGGGTCGAAATGGCGCGACAAGATCGCCCCGTGCGTCGAGGAATGGATCGCCACACACGGCGCGTAAGTCACCGAAGCGCAGGTAAAACGCCGCCCCGGTTTGATGCTGGGGCGGCGTTTTCCTATTATGCGTCGGCTGCCGCGTTAGGCGACCGAGCCGACCTCGGCATGGTCGGGCATGTCCTTCGCCTGGATCGTCCCGCCGAACAGCATCTTCAGCCGACCCGCCAGCGAGATGTCGGTTTCCCACAACTCCGCGCTTTCGATGTCGAAGCGCAGCAGTGTCAGGTTGGGATCGTCCTTCCCCTTGGGAAACCATGCCTCGACATGGTTATTCCACAGTTTGTCGATTTGCGCGCGATCATTGTCGGTCGACACGACGCCGTTCAGGCAGGCGAAGAAATCATGCCCCTTCGCCGCGAACTGCGCCATCGCGTCGCCGCCGCTCGCGAGGCGATTGTCGTCGCCCGCGAAGAAGAACAGCGTGTTGGGCTGATCGTCGTCGATCTGCGCGGTCATCGGTTCGCTATGGTCGTTGCTGTCGGTCAGCCCGATCATCACGAACGGGCTGTCCTTCAGCTTGTCGAGAAACTTTTCCGCGACTTCCTGCGGGTTTGCATCGTTGGCCATCTCATCGTCTCCCATTTTTCGATGTGTCGGGGATTGAACGATGCGCGCCAAAGTTGGTTGCGCGTCGCGGAATGACGCGAAACGAAACAGGCCCCGGATCGCGGATGCGACCGGGGCCTGTTCGTGCATGTTCAGGTAAGCGTTACAGGACTTCAAACAGCCCCGCCGCGCCCATGCCGCCGCCGACGCACATCGTCACGACGACATATTTCGCGCCGCGACGCTTGCCCTCGATTAGCGCGTGGCCGGTACAGCGCGCGCCCGTCATGCCATAGGGGTGGCCGATCGAAATCGAGCCGCCATTGACGTTGAGCAGCTCGTCGGGGATGCCCAGCTTGTCGCGGCAATAGAGCACCTGCACCGCGAACGCTTCGTTCAATTCCCACAGGCCGATGTCGTCCATCTTCAAGCCATTGCGTTCGAGCAGCTTGGGAATCGCGAAAACGGGGCCGATGCCCATTTCGTCGGGATCGGTGCCCGCGACCGCCATGCCGACATAGCGGCCAAGTGGGGTAAGCCCACGCTTTTCGGCGAGCGATGCCTCCATCAGCACGCTGGCGGATGCGCCATCCGACAACTGGCTCGCATTGCCGGCGGTGATCGTGCCGTCGGGGCCGATGACGGGCTTGAGCGACTTCAACCCTTCCAGCGTGGTATCGGCGCGGTTGCCTTCATCCTTGGTCACTTCGACATCGGTCATCGTGACCTCGCCGGTTTCCTTGTTCTTGAACGCCATCTTCGCCTTTACGGGGATGATCTCGTCGTCGAACTTGCCGGCAGCCTGGGCCGCTGCGGTGCGCATCTGCGAGCGAAAGGCATATTCGTCCTGGCGATCGCGGCTGATGTTGTAGCGCTTGGCGACGAGTACCGCCGTCTGGAGCATCGGCATGTAGATGTTCTGATGCATCGCGAGCAGCTCGGGATCGGGTGCGACGCGCATCTGCGGCGTCTGGACGAGGCTGATCGAATCGACCCCGCCGCCGATCGCGACGTCCATATTGTCGACGATGATCTCCTTTGCCGCGGTAGCGATCGCCATCAGGCCGCTTGCGCACTGCCGGTCGAGCGACATGCCCGCGACCGACGTCGGCAGTCCGGCGCGCAACAGCGACGTGCGCGCGATATTGCCTGCCTGATGACCCTGCTGCAGCGCGGAGCCGAAGACGACATCCTGCACTTCTGCACCGTCGATCCTGGCGCGCTCGACCGCGGCCTTGATCGCGTGGCTCGCCAGCGTTGGCGAGGGCAGGTTGTTGAAGGCGCCGCGATAGGCACGACCGATCGGCGTGCGGGCGGTGGATACGATGACGGCTGAACGCATGAGTGTTCCTTGTCGAAAATGGTGAAAAGAAAAGGGTGGATCAGACGAAGATCTGGCTGATCCATTCGGCGATCATCGCGGGCTTGTCGCTACCCTCGATCTCGACCGTGAATTCGTTGGTCTGCTGATACTGGCCGGGGCGCTTTTCCGCGAATTCGATCAGCTTGAACCGGCCACGCACCTTGCTGCCCGAGCGGACGGGGGTGAGGAAACGGACCTTGTTACCGCCATAGTTAACCCCCATCTTGACCCCTTCGAGCTGGGGCGCATCGGCGACCTTGCTCGACAGGAGCGGCATCAGCGAGAGCGTCAGGAAGCCGTGGGCGATCGTGCCGCCGAACGGCGTCAACTTCGCGGCTTCGGGATTGACGTGGATGAACTGGTGATCGCCGGTCGCATCCGCGAACTTGTCGATCATCTCCTGCGTCACTTCGACCCAGTCCGACACCGTCTCGGTGCCGATGCGGTTTTTCATCTCGTCGACGGTGATCGTCGTCACGGGATTCCCCTCATAAGTGGTTTGGCGCTATGCGCGGGGCCATCTCTCTAGGCCCCTCACCATGGGGGCTGCAAGTCTCACCCGACCGGAATTACTAATATGTCGACTGCCGTAGCGTCCTATGCCCGCGAAACCATGGCCAAGCTCCACCGGGCGAGCGAACCCGATGTTCTAAAGCCGCTGCTCGACCGCGCCGCGCTGGCCCCCGACTCGCGCGCGCGCGTGCTCGATTATTCGTCTGCGCTGCTCGCGGATCTGCGCGCGGCGCAGTCGAAAGGGTGGGTGAACCAGTTTCTCCAGGAATATCGGCTCAATTCGTCGGAGGGTATCGCGCTGCTCAGCCTGGCCGAGGCGTTCCTGCGCGTCCCCGACCCCGAAACCGCCGACTTGCTGATCGCGGACAAATTGGGGGAGGCGAACTGGCGGTCGCATACGGGCAAGTCGAATTCGAAACTCGTCAATTCGGCGACCTGGGGCCTCGTCGTCGGGCGCGTGCTCGTTCGCGAGGGTGAATCGGGCGCGCTGCGTCGGCTCATCAGCCGCGCGGGCGAGCCCTTCGTCCGTCAGGCGGTCGGTGCCGCGATGAAGATGATGGGCGAAATTTTCGTCATGGGTCGCACCATCGAGGAGGCCATGCGCCGGATGCGCAAGCCCGAGAATAAGGGGTTCACCGCCAGTTTCGACATGCTGGGCGAGGCGGCACGCACCTTCGCCGACGGGCAGCGTTATTTCGACGCCTACGCGCGCGCGATCGACGCGGTCGGCAACGATCCCGCGGCGGGCCATTCGATCTCGGTCAAGCTCAGCGCACTTCATCCGCGTTACGAAGTCGCGAAATGGGACGAATGCGTGCCCGCGCTGACCGAAATGCTCGAAGCGCTCGCGGTCCAGGCCGCGAACAAGGGCATCGCGCTGACCGTCGATGCGGAGGAATCCGAACGGCTGGAGATGAGCCTCGACATCATCGGCCAGATCGCCGCGCTGCCGAGCCTCAAGGGGTGGGACGGGTTCGGCATGGCGGTGCAGTCCTATGGCAAGCGCGCGCGTCCCGTCGTCCAATGGGCCGATGCCCTTGGCCGCGTCATGAACGTGCGTCTCGTCAAGGGCGCTTATTGGGACAGCGAGATCAAGCGCACGCAGGTCGAGGGGCTGGATGACTATCCACTCTTCACGCGCAAGGCCGCGACCGATGTCAGCTATCTCGCGGTGGCGAAGGACATGCTCGCCGCGCCCAACGTCCGCCCCGCCTTTGCCAGCCACAATGCGCTGACCGTTGCGACGATCATGGAATGGGCGGGCAACAACCGAAATTTCGAATTTCAACGCCTCCACGGCATGGGTGAGGGGCTGTATGAACGCCTTGTCCGCGACAATGGCTATCATTGCCGCATCTATGCCCCGGTCGGCGGGCATCGCGACCTGCTCGCCTATCTCGTTCGCCGGTTGCTCGAAAATGGTGCCAATTCGAGTTTCGTCCACCAGCTCGCGGATGAAGGGTTGAGCGATGCGGAAATCCTCGCCGACCCGGTGTCGAAGATCGCCGATGTCGGCGGCACGCGACATCCGTCGATCCCGTTGCCGCGCGATCTGTTCTCACCAGGCCACCGCAATAGCATGGGGATCGATCTGAACGATCGTGCGGTGCTCGTGACGACGCGCGCGGCGGTGACGAAACCACGTCCAAGCGCCACGACCGCCGTTCCCGACGCCAGCGTCGCCGACGTCGATGTCGCGATCGGTCGCGCCGATGCGGCGTTCCGGTCGTGGACCGCAACCCCGGTCGAGCAGCGCGCGGCGTGTCTCGACCGGCTTGCCGACCTGGTCGAAGCGCATCGCGACGAGTTGATGGCGATTTGTGTGCAGGAAGCGTTCAAGACGATTCCCGACGCGATCGGCGAAGTCCGCGAAGCCGCCGATTTCTGCCGCTATTATGCCGACGAGGCCCGCAGGAATTTGCGCTGGGTCGAACTGCCCGGACCGACGGGGGAGCGCAATACGCTGCATATCGAGGGGCGCGGTGTCTGGGCGACGATCGCGCCGTGGAATTTTCCGCTAGCGATCTTCCTCGGGCAAACCGTCGCGGCACTGGTCACGGGCAACACCGTCGTCGCCAAGCCGGCGCCGCAGACCCCGCGCATTGCCCGGCGCGCGGTCGAGCTTGCCTATGAGGCGGGCATTCCGAAGGATGCGCTGATCCTGGTCCCCGGCGGGCCGGAGGTGGGCGCGGCGCTGACCGCCGATACGCGCATTCAGGGGGTCGCCTTCACGGGGTCGACCCGCACCGCAAAGGTGATCGCGCGCAGCCTGCTCGAAGAAGACGAACGCCCGATCGTGCCGTTGATCGCGGAAACCGGCGGCATCAACGCGATGATCGTCGATTCGACTGCGTTGCCAGAACAAGTCGTTGCCGACGTCATCGCCTCCGCCTTTCGCTCGGCGGGGCAACGCTGTTCGGCGCTGCGCCTGCTGCTGGTGCAGGAAGATGTCGCCGACGGCATCATCGAAATGCTCAGTGGGGCAATGGATACCTTGCGCGTCGGGATCGCGAGCGATCCCGCGACCGACGTGCCTTCGGTG
>JAPKCG010000176.1 GCA_028823055.1 Sphingomonas bacterium | reverse complement strand
CCCCGACATCGCTGTACCGGGGGCCTCGATCATCAAAATGCCGGGCGGTCATTTCCTGGATCATAACCAGGGCGATCTATTGGCGCATATCTTTGCCGCGATCCATTCGGTCGCGCCCACGGTTCGGCAGTGAAGGACAGGTTGATGCGGTTCGTTCTGGCGGCTTTGACGATAGTGGTGGCATCGAACGCGATGGCGACCGAGGCGCTCGCGCCGCCGATGGCGGGCGACCCCGTGCTCGGCAAATGGAGCAATCCCAAGGGCACGCTGGCGGTGCAGACCGCGCCCTGTCGCGGCGGCAGCCTGTTGTGCGGGGCGATCGTGTGGGCGAGCGAGGAGGCGATGTCCGACGCGCGCGATGCGGGCGTGAACCAGCTGATCGGGACGCAATTGCTGACCGGGTATCGCCGCACGAGCCAGACGAACTGGAGCGGCACCGTCTACATCCCCGATATGGGCCGCAGCTTCTCCTCGCGGATCAAGCAGAATTCGCCGCGGCAGCTCACCATCTCGGGGTGCCTGATCGGCGGCTTCCTGTGCAAGTCGCAGGTCTGGCACCGCGTGGCGTGACCGGTTTTGCGCGTCGGGCGGTGGATGTCGCCAAGCGCTATCGACATATCGTCATCATCCTGGCGGTCGCGGCGGTCGCGGGAATTGCGTTCGCCGCGCTTCACGCGACGCTGGCCGAGGTCCATCTGAAACAGGTCCGGCACGCGCTTGCCGCGGTGCCGGGCTGGCGGATCGCGGCGGCGCTCGGGCTGACGATGCTCAGCTACCTCGCGCTGACGGGGTACGACCATGTCGCGCTCGCTGCGGTCGGAAAGCCGCTGCCGTGGCGCGCCAGCGCGGTCGGGTCGTTCACCAGTTACACGCTCAGCCATAATCTCGGCCTGGCGATGCTGACCGGGGGGTCCGCGCGATATCGGGTCTATAGCGCCGCGGGGCTCGATCTGGCGGAGGTCGCGCAGGTATCGGTGCTGACGGGCATCACCTTTTGGGCAGGGGTTATCGGCATTGCGGGGCTCGCGCTCGTCACGACGCCCGCCGCGGTGCCGACCGGGCCGTTGCTGCTCAGCCCGCTGACGCTGCGCCTGATCGGGATCGCGCTGATCACCGCGGTCGCCGCGCTGCCGATCGCGCGCTTGCTGGGGCGTGACGCAATCGGCTGGGGTCGCGTCAGGCTGCCGATCCCGACGCTGGGGCAGCAGGCGCGGCTCGCGCTCGTCTCGCTCGTCGACCTGATCGCCGCCGCCGCGGTCCTGTTCGTCCTGATCCCCGGCGTGTCGCTTGATCTATTTCCGGGGTTCTTCGCCGCTTATGCCGCCGCGTTGCTGATCGCGTTGATGACGCATGTCCCCGGTGGGCTCGGCGTCTTCGAATCGATCATGCTCGGCCTCGTCCCCGTCGCGCGCCCCGAATTATTCGCCGCGCTGCTGCTCTATCGCCTCGCTTATTATCTGCTGCCGCTCGCGATCTCGGGGGTCGGTGTCGGCATCGCCGAGGGGCATCGCCTCCGCAAACCGATCGGACGCGGTCTGGGCAAGGGGCTCGGCATCGCCGACCGCGTCGGTCAGACGCTCGCACCCACCGCGGTGACGCTGCTCGTCTTCCTCGCCGGGTTCGTGCTGCTCGTGTCGGGCGCGCTACCGGGGGTGAAGTCGCGTCTCAGCGACATCGATGCGCTCCTTCCCCTCCCTTTCATCGAGGGGTCGCACCTGGCGGGTAGTCTGATCGGGACCGCGCTCCTGCTCGTCGCCCCCGCGCTTGGCGCGCGCCTGCGCCGGGGGTTCGAGGTCGCGCGACTCTTGCTCATCGGCGGCGCGATCTTTTCGCTGCTCAAGGGGTTCGATTACGAAGAGGCGATGTTGCAGCTCATCGTTCTCGCCGTGCTGCAATATGCTCGCCCCGGCTTTTACCGGCGCGGGGGGCTGCTCCGCGAACCGCTCGACCTGCGCTGGATCGCCGCCGCCGCCGCCGCGATCGCGCTCAGCGTCTGGGCCGGGTTTTTCGCCTATAAGCGCGTCGCCTTTACTGATGAACTCTGGTGGCGGTTCGCGCTCGACGCCAACGCTCCGCGCTTCCTGCGCGCCAGCTTCGCGGCGGGCGTTCTGCTCACCGCGACCGCATTCTGGCAGCTGATGCGCGGCCAGCCGGTGCAGCGGATCGGCGGCACGCTCGATCCCGCTATCGCCGCCGCCGCCTTTGCCGAAACATCGCGCACCGACGCGCTGCTCGCCTATACCGGCGACAAGAGCTTTCTCACCTCCGCCGCTGGCGACGCCTTCCTGATGTATCGGGTGCAGGGGCATAGCTGGATCGTCATGGGCGATCCCGTCGGCCCGCTCGCCGCCTGGGCCGAACTCATCTGGGCGATCCGTCATGCCGCCGACAAGGCGGGCGGGCGCCTGTGCCTGTTCCAGACCAGCGCCGCGATGCTGCCGCTGATCGTCGATCTCGGGCTCGACGCGATCAAATATGGCGAGGAGGCGCAGGTCGCACTGGCCGATTTCACGCTCGCGGGACCAAAGGCGAAGGGATTGCGCCACGCGCTGCGCCGCTGCGACGAGGCGGGGCTCAGCTTCAACATCGTCCCCGCCGCCGACATCCCCGTGATCCTCGATGATCTGCGCCGCGTGTCCGACGCCTGGCTCGCGGACAAGGGCGGGGAAGAGAAACGCTTCAGCCTCGGCGCGTTCGATCCCGATTATTTCGCCCGGTTCGATATTGCGGTCGTCCGCGATGCGGCGGGCGGCATCGTCGCCTTCGCGAATATCTGGGTGCTGCCCGACCGTGTTGAGCTGTCGGTCGACCTGATGCGCCACGTGCCAGACATGCCCTATGGCACGATGGACATGATGTTCGTCCGGCTGTTTGAATGGGGCCGCGATCATGGCTATCGGCGCTTCAACATGGGCATGGCACCGTTGTCGGGCCTGCCTGCCGGGCGGCTCGCACCGCTCTGGGCAAAGCTTGGCCGCGCCCTCTTCCATAATGGCGAGGCGCTGTACGGCTTTGCGGGCCTGCGTACGTTCAAGGGCAAATTCGCGCCGCAATGGCAGCCGCGCTACATCGCGACGCCCCGCCGCCTCGGCCAGGCGCGCGCGCTGATCGATCTCGTCCGCCTCGTCAGCGCCTGACCACGGAGCTGACCGCGCCGAAGGTGCCCGCGCCGGGGGGGCAACGATTTATTGATACGTCTCCGCGCATCATAACGCGCAGGGGGACTTGATGATAGCGACCAGTGCGATGCGGTTCCGGGCCACCGCTTGCGACTATGTTGCTCGGGCTGTCAAAGCGACGATCGCAAGAGCCACCATTCCGGCGAGAAATAGCCGTTCTAAGCGCTGAAACGCCCTCTCGACCAACGTTAGCCTTAAGAAGCCCAGAAAACTGCCAAAAATGTCACGCCGCCACGGCCAGGTGATCGTATTATTTGCGCTAATTTGACTGAAAAAAGGCGTGTCACCCTTCGCCGCTTGACAACCTCAACTGAAGTGTGGGGCGAGACGAGGGGGCGGGGGCGCGTATGGCTTCAAAAACCCTTATGGGTTATTGACTTAGCGAATATCGCTGGCGGAGAGGGTGGGATTCGAACCCACGGTGGGCGTGAACCCACGACGGTTTTCAAGACCGTAGCAATCGACCACTCTGCCACCTCTCCGCGACGGAAGTGCGATAGGCGTAGCGCGGCCATCTGTGCAAGGGGTGCGACGACTTGGGGTATGCGTTGCTGACCAGCCGTGGCACGGTGCGCGGCATGTGGGGCAAATTCAGTAAAGCGTTTCCCATCGTCGCGATGGCAGCGGTCGGCATCGCCTTTGGCGGTCCGGCCGAGGCACAGGACGATGCGGGTTTTCAAAGCTATTTGACGATATTGCGGCAGCAGGCTGCGACTGCGGGCGTGTCGTCGCGGACGATCGACGGCGTCTTTCCGACATTGACGCTCAATCAGCGCGTCATCGATCTCGATCGCGGACAGCCGGGCGGGTCGTCGGGATCAAGCGCGATCCCGCCGTTCGCTCCCTATAAGGCACGACATGTCGATGCCGCGCGAATCAGGGGCGGGCAGGCGGTCTATCGCCAGAATCGGCTACGATTATCACGGATCGAGGATCAGACGGGCGTGCCCGAATCGATCATGGTCGCGATCTGGGGGCATGAAACCAATTACGGATCATACACCGGCAATTTCGATTTGCTGCGCAGCCTCGCGACATTGGCCTATGAAGGGCGGCGGCGGTCGCTGTTCGCGGGAGAATTCATTGCCGGATTGAAGATGCTCGACCGGGGTGTGCCGCGTAGCCAGCTTGAGGGGAGCTGGGCTGGGGCGACGGGCAATCCGCAGTTCCTGCCGTCGGTTTATCTGCGTGTCGCGCGCGATGGCGATGGCGACGGGCGGGTCGACATCTGGAACAGCTCAGCCGATACGCTCGCCTCGATCGCCAATTATTTTGTCGATGCGGGCTGGCGCGCAGGCCAGCCTTGGGGGATTGCGGTCAACGTACCGAATGCCCTCGACCGATCGGATGTCCAAAATCGCCTCGTCTCGCCGCGCTGTCCGCGCGTGTTCGACCGGCATAGCGGGTGGCGGACGATGGCCGAATGGCGGGCGCTGGGAATCGTGCCGCAGGGCGGGACGTGGCCGGGCGACACCGTTCAGGCGACGTTGCTGGAGCCGGATGGTGCGGGTAGCACCGCCTATCTGCTGACCGGCAATTACCGCGTCATTCTCGATTATAATTGTTCGAATTTCTACGCGCTGTCGGTCGGACTGCTCGCCGATGCGGTCGAGCGCTAGTCTTCTTCTATTCGCGCTCGCGCTTGGCGCCTGCATCGGATCGGGGAGTCGCGCATTAGCCGCCGCTGCCAGTCCGGGCGCGAGCGATGACGCCAGCTATCAGTCGACCGGACTGGCCAGCTGGTATGGTGATGAGGTGGCGGGGAACCGCACCGCGTCGGGTGACCGGTTCGATCCAGCGGGAATTACCGCAGCGCATCGCAGTTTGCCGCTCAATTCCTTCGCCGAAGTGACCGACATCGATAGCGGTCGATCGGTGATCGTGCGAATCAACGATCGCGGGCCGGGACGTCAGGACCGCGTCATCGATCTATCACGCGGCGCGGCGCAGCAACTCGGTTTCGGACGCCGCTCGGTCGCGCGGGTTTCTGTCCGCGCCTATATTCCCACCGCGCTTGAGGCTGCGGCGATGCTTGCGGGGAAGGCTGCGGCAGGGAGCGCGGTTCAGGCTGGTTATCGTCCCGGTTATCCGCCCGCGATGCCGGTGCTGGACGCCGCGCGCAGCTATCACTTGCAGGTCGCAAGTTTCTCGAACCGGGCACGCGCCGTCGCGCTTGCGGCGCGGCTGGGGGCAAGCGTCGTGTCGGCGGGGTCGCTTTATCGCGTGCGCATCGGGCCGCTCGTTGCAAAAGAGGTCGAACACGCACGTGACGTCGTGACGTCACGCGGTTATGGGGACGTGCAGATCCTGCCTGCGGATTGACGACCACCGACACGGAACCGACCAGACCAATGAACAAGCATTTTATCGCGCCTCTCGCTGCCCTTGCCATCGCGATGCCTTCGATGGCCGCCGCGCCGCATTTCGACACGCCCGCTCCGATCGCTTTCATGAAAGACCTGTCATCGGGGGCGATTCTGTTCGCCAAGGACGCCGATCGTCGGATGCCGCCCGCATCGATGGCAAAGATGATGACGGTCTATGTCGCGTTCGACATGCTCAAAAAGGGTGAACTCAAGGCGAATCAGACGTTCGAGGTGCGACCTGAAACATGGCAGCGCTGGCACGGTGCGCAGGGTGGGTCGACGATGTTCCTGCAAATCGGTGAGAAACCGAGCGTCGATGATTTGCTCAAGGGTATCGTGACGCTGTCGGGCAATGACGCCTGTGTCGTGCTGGCCGAGGGTATTTCGGGGACCGAACCCGCGTTCGTCGATCGGATGAATCAGGTGGCGCAGCGGCTTGGCCTCGACAACAGTCATTTCGGCACGTCGAACGGGTGGCCCGATAACGGCGTCACCTATGTAACGGCACGTGATCTCGCGAAACTCGCCGCCGCGACGATCGAGGACTTTCCCGACCTTTATAAGCGCTATTATTCCCTGCCGAGCTTTACCTGGGGCAAGACCCTGGGCGCAGGGACCGATATCACCCAGGCGAATCGCGATCCGCTGTTGGGCCGGGTCGCGGGTGCCGATGGGCTCAAGACCGGGCATACCGACGAGGCCGGCTACGGCTTCACGGGTTCGGCGGAGCAGAATGGCCGCCGCCTCGTTCTCGTGCTCGCCGGGCTGACCAGCTTCAATCAGCGGATCGAGGAATCGGTCAAGTTCATGAACTGGGGGTTTCGCGCGTGGCAGGCCAAGCCGCTGGTCGCAAAGGGCAAACAGGTTGCGACCGCCGAAGTTCAGATGGGCGATTCGACTTCCGTCGGTCTTGTGGCAGGTAAGCCGCTGATCGCGACGTTGCCGTCGGGTGCCGTCCCGGTGATCAGCGCCAAGGTTGTTTATCAAGGGCCGATCAAGGCTCCCATCAAGGCAGGCGATCATATTGCCGA
>JAPKCG010000175.1 GCA_028823055.1 Sphingomonas bacterium | reverse complement strand
CCGCCTTCGCCGCCGATTGGGACGCCGCCCTCGCGATCGCGCACGCCACCCTCGCGGGTGCCCGCCACCCACAAGGCGATCGCCCCGCCGAACCCTGCCTCATCCGCCAGAAATCGGGCCGCCTCCAGCTTCGCGCCCCCACCGCGCGCCGCCTGACCCGCGCCGCCGAACAGGCGTTCCTCGCCGCGCTCAGCGCCACCGCCAATGTCCGCCTCTCCGCAAAGGCGGCAGGCTTCACCCACAGCGCCTTCTATCAGCACAAGCGCGGCAACCCCGGCTTCGCCCGCGAATGGCGCATGGCGCTCGAAATCGGTTACGACCGGCTCGAACTCGCGCTGCTCGAAAGCACCGCCGCGACCAGCACCGACGATGCCGCCTGGCGCAGCAACGATCCCCCGCCGATCCCGCCGATGACCGCGAACCAGGCGCTGCAACTGCTCTACCTCCATCAGAAGGAGGCGCGGCTGATCGACGAGCAACAGCATCTGAAACGCCGCCCCGGCGAACCGAAGGAAGCGCACGCGATGCGCCTCATCCTGCTCTACGAGGAACGCCAGCGCCGTCAGCGCGAAGCCTTCGACATCGCCGAAACCGAACGCCGCGCCCGTGCGCCGACCGGGGGGGAGGCGCCGATCATGGGCCCGGAAACGCTCCCCCCGCTCCCCGCGCTCGATCAGGTGACGGGATGGAGCAGGGCGGATGCGGAAAAGCGCGTCGCGGATGCGACGCGGGCGTTGTTCGGGGGGTGGCGGTTGGGGGATTTGTGAGGGGGGCGCTACCTGCGGCTGATAAACGGCGGGGTCTCAGTTTCGCTAGTTATTTGGGGTAAGCCCATACCGCCGACTAAGCCTGTAACCTTTGCCACGTGCTCAACCCGACGTTAGCTGGTCGGACTAGCCAACGGCCTCATCCCGCCATCGCGCGCAGCCGGTCGACGACGTCCGGCTCGTTGATCTGGCGATAGCGCGCCTCGACTAGGCTGAAGACGCCGAACAGGAAAAACCCTCCGGCGACCATCAGGCGCAGCCAGGGGGGGAAGGCGTCGAGCGCCTGTTCGGTCCCGCCCGCCGCATCGGCGTTGCTCGCCTCTGCGGCGCGCCACAGGAATACCGCGCTCATCACGAACACGATGCCGCGCGCGGCGAAGCCGATCCGCCCGAGCCAGTGGACCCATTCGTAGCGCGCTGCCTTGGGGTCGAGATGTTTGAGAAAGCCGAGCTTGTACGCCTTGACGATCTGATACGCGCCGACTCCGAACAACAGCGCAGCGCCGATCATCAGCAAGACGCCGCCGAACGGCAGCGACAGCGCGGTCGAGGCACCCTGTTCGGCACCTCCCGCTCCGCCGCCACCCGTGCCGGCGGAAGAGGTGCCGAAGGCGAGCCGTGCCGACACCCATGCGAAGGCCAGATGGACCGCACCCGACACTGCGCCGCCGATACGCTTTGCGATACCCTTGGCATCATTGCCCCGGCCTTCGCTGTCGAGCACCGCGTCGGACAGGCGCCACACGCCATAGCCGACGAAGCCCAGCGCCATCACCCCGAGTAAGACGCTGCCCCCCGCGCTCTCGATGAACTTCAGCGCGCCGGTATTGTCGGTCGTCCGGCCCAGTTTCAGCGCGAGATAGCCGACCGCAATGTACATTAACCCGCGCGCGGCAAAGCCGAGACGCGCCATCGCTTCGATTGCACCGATACTGACCATGTTGGTATCTCCCCTGATACCAGGGTGAACCGTACTGGCGCGATGTCGTTCCCTGTGAAGGGGTGGGGGAGGTCGGTTCAGGGGGCGGAAACTGGGGGGCGGGGGATGGGTTCAGCGGCTGACGCGGGAGTGAATCCCGCGTCCTGACGTCGGACGGGTTCGCTGGCGCGCCCCGCCGTCCGGTGTCTGCCGTCTCGCTTCTAGCTGCGCTAGGCGCGTGCGGCAGTGAGCCGCACGCTGCGGCTCACTTCGAGCGCTCGACCTGCTCGAAATCGAGTTCGACCGGGGTTGCGCGACCGAAGATCGAGACGCTGACCTTGACCTTGGCCTTGTCGAAATCGAGTTCCTCGACGGTGCCGTTGAAGCTCGCGAACGGGCCGTCCAGGACCTTGACCGCATCGCCGATCTCGTAATCGACCTTGATCTGCGTCTTGGGGGCGGCCTTTGCTTCCTCGACCCCGCTGAGCATCCGCGCGGCCTCGGCCTCGCTGATCGCCTGGGGCTTGCCCATGCTGCCGAGGAAGCCCGTCACCTTGGGGGTGTTCTTGACGAGGTGATAGACGTCGTCGTTCATCGCCAGCTTGGCGAGGACGTAGCCGGGCATGAACTTGCGCTCGACCGCGACCTTCTTGCCGCGGCGCGCCTCGGTAATCGTTTCGGTCGGCACCTCGATCTGTTCGACGAGGCTTTCGAGGCCCATCCGGGTCGCCTCCGCCATGATCGAATCGCGGACCTTGCCCTCGAAACCCGAATAGGCATGGATGATGTACCAGCGCGACATGTGCTTTTCGCTTTCTTTTATCTTACTTCGCGAGCGCGAGCAGCGCGTTGACCAGCGCCGAGAAGACCGAATCGACGCCGAAGAAGAACAGGCCGAGGATCGATGTCATCACGACGACCATGATCCCGGTCATCACCGTCTCGCGCCCGGTGGGCCAGACGACCTTCGCGGTTTCCGCGCGGACCTGCTGGATGAATTCTACGGGTGTCGTCTTGGCCACGTGCTACGCTCTCGTTTCGCTATTGCCTGAAATGTCTCGGCCCGGCGGCGGGGCAAGGGCCCGCCACCGCTTTCCGCCATCCTGGGGAAACCGGCGAGGCCCATCCACGCTGTCGGATGGATGCGGCAGATAACCGCGCGGGGGGCGGTTGGCAAGGGAGGGGTCGGGGGAAGGGTGCGGGTGCGGGCGGATCAATGGCCGTGACGCTTGATCCCGCGGCGGCGTTCCTTGTTTCGCTGACGTTTTCTGAACGTGGCGGCGTACCAGCCGATCGCGCCGAGCACGGGCACCGCGATCAAGGCAGCGGCAAGGGTCAAACGGGTAAATTCGTCCATTGATTCCTCCCGGCGCTGGGTCACGTCGCGCGCTGTCCTCCTGCCCGAACACGGGCGCGGGATGAAAGGTTGCACCATCGGGGAAATGGCAGGGGAGCTCGGATTCGAACCGAGGGCCTTCGGTTTTGGAGACCGACGCTCTAACCAGCTGAGCTACACCCCTACAACGCCGAGCCCCATAACCGCATGTTTGCGGCGATACAAGCGGTGTGGCGGGGTGTGGCGCGACCGTGCTCAGGCGATGGTTTCGGTCGAATCGACCAAGCGTAGCGGGGCGTCGGCGGTGCCGCTGCGGTAAGTCATCCTACCATCGACTTGTGCGCCGGTTTCGATCGTTACCGTGTCGTAGGTCGAATCGCCCGTGATCCTGGCACTCGTCTGTACCGTGAGCGCGCCGACGTCGATCGGACCCTCGATAATGCCAGCGATCCGCGCCGAGCGGGCGGCAATGCTGCCCACGATGCGACCCGATGCGCCCTGGACGATCGAACCACAGCGTATGTCTCCCTCGACCGCGCCGTCGACATGCAGGTCGCCCTCGGTCGCGATATTGCCGGTGACGGTGACGTCGGCACCGATGACCGACAGCCCGCCCCGGCGCGTATCACGCTTCTTATTATTGCCCAGCATCACGTCTCGCCCCCTGGGGGTTTGCTAGCGATCGCATAATTCAGATCAACCTGACAGAGGAGTCGCGGCGGCGGTGTTACGCGGCGAGGCGGATCGTTGACCGGACGACTTGATTGTCGTTTGCTGCGGCTAATGCCGAGCGGACGGGGACTCGCCAGCAGATGAGCAGGAGGGCGGGGAGCATCAGCGAGGCTAAGGGAAGCGCGATGAACAGCGGGCCGAAGACGAGTGAGATGGCTGATAAGCGAAGTAGGGCGGCGCGGTTCATCCGTGCTGTCGATGCCGCTGCGGCGATCCAGGTGGCGACCGCACACCCTGACGCGGTGATGAGCGAGAACAGGTCGGGCCATCGGGCAGTGAACGCGAAGAGCGTCGGCACCGAGGGCTCGGTAACCCAGCTGCCGTCCGCGAAGAATGTCGCGACCGCGAGCAGGATCGCAAGCGATAATGGCCGCCAGCGTCGGCCTTCTGCCGCTAGGCCGATCGCGACTGGGGTGATGAGGAAGCCGACCGGCCCGAGCGCGACGGCGACCCCCGTCGCTATCAGCATCGCGGCATGGCGGCGCTCGATCGCCGCGACGATCGCCGCGCAGGTCGCAAGGGCGGCGAGGATCGCGGTTGTCTCAACGGTCGGGACCAGCGTCAGAAGCAACGCCGCCATAGCGACGACACAAAGCGGGGTGCCGGGCGCGGTGGGGGGCATGATCCGGTGATTGGCCGGTGAGGAAATCATGTGCGCCATTGTCGTTACGCCATGCGCAGACAGGCGTTGCTTTGTGGTTAAACGGGCGGGGTGGATCGGTCACAAAGGAATGCCGCGACGCTTGACTGGGGCGTTGACGACTTCGTCGGCCGGGGCGTTGACCAGTGAGGCGCTTGGGCGTATAGGCTCGCTCGTCCGACGGCCTCGCGCCGGCTGGCACGCATGAACATTGCTGGATGCATTCCAGGACCCGGGGCGATGAAGTTCGTCCTAGCGGTCCTTTTTGTATTCTCGAAGGCGCCCATTGGCTCCAGCAAAGTAACCACTGTACCAAGGTGAAGAGATTCAATGCCGACGATCAACCAGCTGGTCCGCAAGGGCCGCGATCCACAGAAGGCCAAGTCCAAGGTCCCTGCGATGGAAGCCAACCCGCAGAAGCGCGGCGTTTGCACCCGCGTTTACACGACGACCCCGAAGAAGCCGAACTCGGCATTGCGTAAGGTTGCCAAGGTTCGCCTGACCAACCAGCGCGAGGTCATCAGCTATATTCCGGGTGAAGGCCACAATCTTCAGGAGCACTCCGTGGTTCTGATCCGCGGCGGCCGTGTGCGCGACCTTCCCGGCGTTCGTTACCACGTCCTGCGCGGCGTGCTCGATACGCAGGGTGTCAAGGATCGTCGCCAGTCGCGTTCCAAGTACGGCGCCAAGCGTCCGAAGTAAGCCGGTCCGGCTTTGATAGCCGACCAACGAAATGGCTGAAGTTTAAAAGGAATTAAAAATGGCACGTCGCCGTCGTCCAGAAAAGCGCATCATCCTCCCCGATCCCAAATATGGTGATGAGGTTCTGTCGAAGTTCATGAATTCAGTCATGTACGACGGCAAGAAATCCGTCGCCGAACTGATCGTGTACGGAGCGATGGAAACCGTCGAGCAGCGCGCGAAGCGTGAGCCAATCGGCGTGTTTCACGATGCGCTGAATAATATCAAGCCGGGTATTGAGGTGCGTTCGCGCCGTGTCGGCGGTGCGACCTATCAGGTTCCCGTCGAAGTGCGCCCCGAGCGTGCCCAGGCGCTGGCGATTCGCTGGCTCATTGGCGCAGCCCGCGCACGCAGCGAAAACACGATGTCGGCCCGTCTGTCGGGTGAATTGCTCGACGCGTCGAATAACCGTGGAAACGCGGTCAAGAAGCGCGAAGACACGCACCGCATGGCCGAGGCGAATCGCGCCTTCAGCCACTACCGCTGGTAGTATCTGGGCCGGCACTTTTCGCTGGCACGTCAAACACCTATATGATGGGGAGTTGGCCTTTGGCCTGCTCCCCACATCGCTAAGGAAGCAACATCATGGCCCGCAGCCATCCGCTCGACCGTTATCGCAATATCGGCATCATGGCGCACATCGACGCCGGCAAGACGACGACGACCGAGCGTATTCTCTACTACACCGGCAAATCCTACAAGATTGGCGAAGTGCATGAAGGCACCGCGACCATGGACTGGATGGAGCAGGAGCAGGAGCGCGGGATCACGATCACGTCGGCTGCCACGACATGTTTCTGGGCGGCGGACGAGGGCAACGGCCCCGAGCATCGAATCAACATCATCGATACCCCCGGCCACGTCGACTTCACGATCGAAGTCGAGCGTTCGTTGCGCGTGCTCGATGGCGCGGTCGCGTGTTTCGACGGCGTTGCTGGTGTCGAGCCCCAGTCGGAAACGGTGTGGCGTCAGGCGGACAAATACAAAGTTCCGCGGATGTGTTTCGTCAACAAACTCGACCGCACGGGTGCCGACTTCTATTTCTGCGTCGATTCGATCATCGAGCGTCTCGGCGCACGTCCGGCTGTGCTGTATTTGCCGATCGGTATCGAGGGCGGGTTCAAGGGCCTGGTCGATCTGGTCAACAACCGCGCGATCATCTGGCTCGAAGAATCGCTCGGTGCGAAGTTCGAATATCAGGATATCCCTGAAGATCTGGCCGAAAAGGCCGCAAAATATCGCAGCGATCTGATCGAGATGGCAGTCGAGCAGGACGATGCGCTGATGGAGGCGTATCTGGAAGGCAACGAGCCGTCGGTCGCCGATCTCAAGAAGCTGATCCGTAAGGGCACGCTCAACATGTCGTTCGTCCCCGTCGTGTGCGGGTCGGCGTTCAAGAACAAGGGTGTTCAGCCCCTGCTCGACGCTGTGGTCGATTACATGCCGAGCCCGCTCGACGTGCCCGCCATCAAGGGCGTGCTGCTCGACGGCGAGA
>JAPKCG010000174.1 GCA_028823055.1 Sphingomonas bacterium | reverse complement strand
GGACGGATCGCCAGCGACGTACGCTCTGGATCGTCCTGATCCTCAATGCCGGGCTTGCACTGGCGTTCGTCGCCACAGGACTGTTCGGTGATTCCAGTGCGCTGATCGCCAATGGCCTCGATAACGGCTCCGATGCCGCGGTATATGGGCTCAGCCTTGTTGCGTTGAGCCGCGGCGCACGCTGGAAGCAAGCTGCGGCCAGGGTGTCCGGCATCATGCTGCTCCTGTTCGCGGTCGCGGTCCTCATCGATGTCGCGCGGCGTTTTACCCAGGGCAGCGATCCGATCGGCCCGACTATGATCGGCATGTCGATTGTCGCTGGCATCATCAATTATCTGTGTCTGCGCCTCCTGCAAAAGCTGGAGAACAAGGACGTCAACCTGCGCGCGGCGACGACCTTCAGCCTCAACGACTTCATCTCGAACGGCGGGATCGTCGTCGCTGGCGTCCTTGTCATGTGGTTGGGCGTGAACTGGCCGGACCTCGTGGTCGGGCTGGCGACAGCCGCAATCCAGTTGTGGGGCGGCATCAAGATCCTGCGTGACGCGAAACAGGACGCGCGCAAAAACAAGGACAATCAGAATGGCTGAGAAGACCAGGCTCGACCTCGCCGTCGTCCTGCCCGACGTCCCGGATGCGGCTGACGCCTGCGTCGCGCGGCTTGTTCAACGGCTGGCGGACCGCGAGGGCGTCAGCGAAGCGCACGTCGTCCCCGCCAGTGGCGAGGCGCCGGCGCAACTGTGCATCCATTACGATCCGGACCAGCTCCCGCTATCCCGTATTCGCGAGGTCGCGACCGGCGCGGGCGCGCAGATAGGTGAGCGCTACGGCCATGCCGTATTCGACATCGGCACGATGCATCAGCGGCGCGCCCGCACCCTTAGCGATCGATTGAAGGCTGTGTCCGGCGTTCTGGAGGCCGAGGTTGCTGCAAGTGGCCGGGTGCGGGTCGAGTTCGACCGGGAACAGACCGACGAATCTACGATCCGCGGCACCGTCGTCGAGCGCGAAGCAGCCGTCCCGCAGGCCGCTAGCGACGATCACGCCGGCCATGACCATGGCCCCGGCGAGCACGATCACGGCAAGGAGGGGCATAACCACAATCATGGCGGCATCCTGGGGCCGAATACCGAGCTGTTCTTCGCATTGGGCTGCGGTGCCGTTCTCGGCATCGGCTTCGCGATCGAGAAGCTGGTCGCCGGGGCGCCATCGTGGCTGCCGCTCGCCTGCTACCTGACCGCCTATGTGCTGGGCGGTTTCTTTACCGTCCGCGAAGCGATCGATAATCTGCGGATGCGCCGGTTCGAGATCGACACACTGATGCTGGTCGCCGCGGCGGGCGCAGCCGCGCTGGGCGCCTGGGCGGAAGGCGCGCTGCTGCTGTTCCTGTTCAGCTTCGGCCACGCGCTCGAACATTATGCGATGGGTCGCGCCAAGCGGGCGATGGAGGCTCTGGCCGAGCTGGCACCGAAAACCGCCCTCGTCCGCCGCGAAGGCAAGATCAGCGAGATATCCGTCGACACGCTGGTGGTCGGCGACATTGTCGTGGTCAAACCAAATGCACGGTTGCCTGCCGACGGATTCCTGACGCTGGGTTCGAGCAGCATCAACCAGGCGCCAGTGACGGGCGAAAGTATCCCGGTCGACAAGACCGCAGTCACCGATACGGACCAGGCGCGGGCCAATCCCGACCGCGTCGACGCCGCCAGTCGCGTGTTCGCCGGCACAATCAACGGCAGCGGCGCGATCGAGATCGAGGTCACGCGCCTATCGACTGACAGCGCGCTCGCCAAAGTCGTGAAGATGGTCAGCGAGGCCGAGACGCAGAAGTCGCCGACGCAGCGTATGACCGATCGGTTCGAACGGGTGTTCGTGCCCGTCGTGCTGGGCCTCGCCGTCCTGCTGCTGTTCGCCTGGGTCGTCGTCGACGAACCCTTCCGCGACAGCTTCTACCGCTCGATGGCGGTCCTCGTCGCCGCTAGCCCGTGCGCGCTGGCGATCGCGACACCAAGCGCAGTCCTGTCGGGTGTCGCCCGCGCCGCGCGCGGGGGTGTGCTGGTGAAGGGCGGTGGGCCGCTGGAGAACCTCGGTTCGTTGACCGCCATCGCCTTCGACAAGACCGGCACGCTAACAGAAGGCCAGCCCAAAATCACCGATGTCGTCGCGATGACGGGCATCGCCGAGGACCGGCTGCTCACGACGGCCGTCGCCGTGGAGGCCCTGAGCGATCACCCTCTCGCCGCGGCGATCGTCAAGGACGGCAGGACACGCCTGAACGACGCCGCGTTGCCACAGGCGAGCGATCTGGAAAGCCTGACCGGCCGCGGCGTCCGCGCGACGCTGGAGGGCGATCCGGTAACGATCGGCAAGGCCGAGATGTTCGGCAAGGACGGCATCGCCGCATTGACCGATGAAACGATGGCCGCAGTCGAACGGCTCCGTGCGGGCGGGCGGACGACGATGGTCGTGCGACGCGGCGAGGTGGATCTGGGGGTCATCGGGCTGATGGACACGCCGCGGACTGCCGCCAAGGCGACACTGGCGACGCTGCGCACCCTCGGCATCACCCGTATGATTATGATCTCGGGCGATAATCAAGCGGTCGCGGATGCGATTGCGCGCGAGGTCGGCATCGACGAAGCGTGGGGCGACCTGATGCCGGAAGACAAGGTCGAGGCGATCAAGAAGCTGCGCGGTGACGGCAAGGTCGCGATGGTCGGCGACGGCGTAAACGACGCACCCGCGATGGCCAATGCGACCGTTGGGATCGCGATGGGCGCGGCGGGGTCAGACGTAGCGCTGGAGACCGCCGATGTAGCGCTGATGGCGGACGATCTGGCCCATCTGCCGTTCGCGGTCGGCCTGTCGCGACAGACCCGATCGATCATCCGGCAGAACGTCTTTGTCAGCTTGGGCGTGGTGGCGATCCTGGTCCCTGCGACGATCTTCGGTCTCGGGATCGGAGCGGCCGTCGCCATGCACGAAGGGTCGACGTTGCTCGTGGTCGTAAACGCGTTGCGTCTGCTCGCCTATCGCGATCGGTTCGCCACGACGCAGACCGCCTGATGCCCAGGAGACCGCATCCATCGCATGCGGTCTCCGCAGGTTAGAAAGGAGTGTTCGTGATGTCCGATCCCACCGTGTCCGGTGTCCTTGCCGTCCGTGCGCAGATCCTTGCGCGCAGTCAGACGCTCAACCGCCTGACGCCACCAGCCACGACACCTGGGGCGGTTTCGACCGTGCCGCGGACCGACGCGCCGGCGACGTTTGGGGACACCCTGAAGGGCATCGTCGGCAAGGTGAACGCGGCACAGGAGGCCGAGGACGTCGCTACCGACCGCTACGAGCGTGGCGAGACCACCGATATCGCCACCGTGGCGCTGATGCAGAACCGCGCTTCGGTGTCCTTCGAGGCGACGCTTCAGGTCAGGAACAAGCTCCTGTCAGCCTACAAGGACATTATGAGCATGCCCCTTGGATGACTCAGTTCCCTGCGCCTGCGCATACGGCCAAGCCGAAGAGCGTGTGGGGTTGGCGGGCGGTCATGGCTTTGATCGTCGTGCTGGCGGGCGCCTGCTCGCCCGTTCGGCAGGATGACGACGCCGATACGCACAACACGTTGTCGGCCGGTTCCGAGATGCAGATGCATGTCTTCACCTGTGAAGATAGAACGTCGATCGTGACCGGTCTGAGTGCCAATACCTTCGTCGTCGACCTCATCGGTGCGACGCGGGAAGATCGTGAGCAACTGACTGTGCCACGCGCGCAGGTCCGGACTGCCGATGGACGGCTTACGGTCATGATCGGCCAAGATCGGCTCCATCTCGAGCGGATCGGCAAGCAAGGCATCAACGAGCATCTGTCGTTCAGGGGAAAATCATGCTGGCGCTGACCTATACGATCATTCCGGTGCTTGCCGTGATCCTAGGCGGCATCTTTGCGATATGGCGTCGGCCCGGCGACGCCTTTGTATCCTCGATGCAGCACCTCGCCGCCGGTGTCGTGTTCGCCGCTGCGGCAACCGAAATCCTGCCCCAAGTGCTGCATGCTGGCTCGCCGCTGGCAACCTTTATCGGCGGCTCAGCGGGGGTCGCGGTCATGCTGGGGCTCAAGGCGTACGAAGCCCGCGCCGCGGGACCGGTCACGCTGATATCGGCGGTCGGGATCGACATCGTCGTCGACGGGCTGGTGCTGGGCCTTGCGTTCGTCGCCGGTGCCAAGGCGGGCGCCCTGCTCACCGTCGCGCTCACGCTGGAGGTGCTGTTCCTAGGTGTAACGCTGACGACGGAACTCGCCGAATCCATTACCTCAAAACTCAAGATCATCCTCACCGTGACGGCGCTCGCGCTGCTGCTGCCGATCGGCGCATTGCTGGCGATCCCTGTCGCTGGCCTGTCACCTCCGGTAGTGGCGGGCTTCCTGTGCTTCGGCCTCATGGCGCTCCTGTTTCTCGTCACCGAAGAGCTGTTGGCCGAAGCACACGAGAAGCCAGACACGCCGCTCATCAGCGCAATGTTCTTCGTCGGCTTCCTCTCGCTCCTCCTCATTGAGGAAATCGCGATGTGACGAGCCTGACCTCAAACGGCGCCGACGTGCGCCGCGATCGATCCAGCAAGGGGAATGAAATGTCGATAATCAAGGCACAATGGCTTATTTTGGGCGTGGCTGCGGCCCTGTCCGCGTGTTCGGCCGAGAAGCCTTCGTACCAATTCACGTCGAATGAATCCGGTCCGACCGATGCGATCCATGGATCGAACGTGCAGCATGCCAAGGACGCGATCCACGGGGCGAACCCTGCGCACGATAAGACAAGCATGGTCATGCCATCGACCGGCGATCCGGACACCGACTTCCTGCGCGGCATGATCCCGCATCACGAAGGTGCAGTGGAGATGGCGCGTGCCGAGATCGCCAACGGCACCGATCCGAAAATTCGGGAAATGGCGGAGGAGGTGATCCGAACGCAACAGGCCGAGATCACGACGATGCGGGCTTGGCTTGCCGAGCGTCGAGCTGCCAGAAAGGGCTCCTGATGATGTCTCGCAGTCATTCCGATGATGCTGCACTACCCCTGTGCCCCATGCCCGCTCGGGCTCAGATGGGGCGGGTGGCGTGACGGAATATCGATGCGATGCGCTCATCATCGGCGGGGGGCCAGCAGGATTGACCGCCGCGATCTACCTCGCACGCTATCATCGGCGCATTATCGTGGTCGATGAGGGAAACAGCCGGGTGAAATGGATACCGCGTTCGCACAACCACGCCGGTTTTCCGGACGGGATTGCAGGTGAAGACCTTTTACACCGGATGCGCGAACAGGCCGAGCGCTACGGTGCTACGATTGTGAACGGCCGCATCGACACGGTGGCGCAAAACGCTGATGACTTCGACGCTTGCGGAGTTGGAATAACCCTGTCCGCGCGATCGATCCTGATCGCAACGGGAGTCGAGAACCGTCGCCCCTCGATCGACGCTGCGACCCATCGCGACGCACTGGAGCGCGGCCTGCTACGCTACTGCCCGATCTGCGACGGTTATGAAGCGACTGGCCAAGCTATCGGCGTCATCGGCGCGGACACTCATGGCGTCGCTGAGGCGCTGTTTCTCCGCACGTTTTCCGATCGAATAACGCTAGTGGCGCACAAGACGCTCGAACTCGACGCTTGCGACCGCGGGGCGCTGGAGGCGGCAGGTATTGCGGTAGCGCCAAGTGCGCTCGACCAAATCGATTTTGCTGAAGAACACGTAACGCTGCGTCTGGCCGATGAGACACAATTGCAGTTTGACACGATCTACCCAGCGCTCGGTTCGGATAGCAATAACGCCCTTGCGCGGCAGCTCGGGGCCAAGCTCAGCGACGAGCGCTGTATTGTGGTCGACACCAAACAGCGCACCAGCGTTTCGGGCGTTTACGCTGCCGGCGACATCGTCATATCGCTGGATCAGATAAGCGTCGCCATGGGCCATGCAGCTATCGCCGCGACAACTTTGCATAATGACCTTCGCAAGCGCGATGGCCATACCCGCTGAACGAAGATCAGCTGAAGGAAGATTATCAGCCTTACCCGCAATGGAATCCCGGGATTTGACCCATAACTATGGCCAGCGTTGGTCGGACGAGACCGACGTCGAACTGCGCAAGCGGATCGACGCACGCCAGAGTGTTGGCCAGATCGCGCGCGACATGGGGCGGACGCAGGATGCGATCCGTGGGCGAGCGGCAACGCTGCGCCTTTCTCTGCCCTCGACTATGCGCCCGTGGCGCGAGGGGGTAAAACGGGGACCGCGAATGCAGCGGCCGGACCCTAGCTCGACTGGCGAGAATTAAATGCCGGGGAGCGGCCCCCCGCCCCCCGGCAACCTTGTTACTTCATGTTCGGCATGGCGTGGCCGACGTGATCGCCGCCCTTGGCCTTGTCCCCATGATCGCAGCAGTCAGCGCCGTCCTTGCAGCCCGCCATGTCGGCGCAGCAGTTCGCCACGCCGCGAAAGCGCCGGTCGAGAGCGTGAGGGCGAAAGTGGCGCTGATGAGCTTGAACTTGGTCATTGGTATTCTCCGGAAAGTAGCAGGTGAAATTGATTGGTTTCACTAAATTTGCGGAGGGGGTGTCGCGGGCGCGCTGGCTCGGCCAAG
>JAPKCG010000173.1 GCA_028823055.1 Sphingomonas bacterium | reverse complement strand
CGTCGGTCAGTTCGTCTTCGCCGATGAGCGAGGCGACCATCGTCAGATGCTGCCATTTGCCCTTGGGGTCGGTGAAGCGCAGATCGACCCACTCGATCTCCTCGTCCTTGATCTGCTTCAGGATGTCGCTGGCTTTGATCGCCATGTGCTAATCGCCTTTCATGTTCGTTGCGCCCCGACGGTGCGTCGGAGAATCATCTGTCCCGGTGGCGGCAGGCTGCCACCGATTGTTGCGGTGCGTCAAATAGCGGCGTCGTCGCGTTCGCCCGTCCGGATGCGGATCGCGGTTTCGACGGGTACGACGAAGATCTTGCCATCGCCGATCCGTCCCGTCTGCGCCGCGGTGGCGATCGCCTCGACCACGCGTTCGCAAAGGCTGTCCTCGACGACGACCTCCAGCTTCACCTTGGGCAGGAAGTCGACGACATATTCGGCACCCCGATACAGTTCGGTATGTCCCTTTTGCCGACCGAACCCCTTGGCCTCGGTCACGGTAATGCCACTCACGCCGATTTCGTGCAGGGCTTCTTTTACTTCATCGAGCTTGAAGGGCTTGATGATCGCCTCGACCTTTTTCAATTGCGCGCCACCTTTTGGAATGGAGATCCTTGCCCACCGGGCACCTTGCAGCAAATGTGCCAGCCGCAGCGCCCGCGGGCAACCGTCGATCGAGCCGAAAAATGTGCCCGAAATTTGAGCAGCACCGTATGCGCTGCCCGATCGGGGGGCAATGTCACAAAATGTCGCGGACGGTTTCAGGCGGACGGGCGAGGCGGACGCCTTTGTCGGTTTCGACGAGCGGACGCTGGATGATGATCGGGTCGCGGACCATCGCATCGAGGATGGCGTCGTCATCCGCATCGGCGAGCGGTTTCGCCGCCTCCTCGCGTATCCGCAAACCCTGACGCGGGGTCATCCCGGCGGCGTGATAGAGGCGTTCGAGTTCGGCACGGGTCGGCGGGGTTTTGAGGTATTCGATGACGGTGACGTCCGCGCCCGATTCTTCGATCAGCGCCAGCGTGGTGCGCGACGTGCCGCAGCGCGGGTTGTGGTAGATCGTGGCTTTCACAGGCGTATCCTCCGATGACGTGCGGTCCACCAGGCGACCCCGGCGAGCAGCAGATAGGCGAAAAGCGCGAGCCAGCCAGCGGCGGCAGGTGCGGGATCGATGATGCGGTCGGGCTGAGGTTCGAACCAGTTGATTGCCTGAAACGCCGCCATCACGAGCGCGAGGACGGGCGGGGCGAAGCGCCCGGCGCGATCGGTCGGTACGGTACGCGACCAGTAGAAAGCGAGTGTGCCGACGGCGAGCGCGAGTTCGAGCGGGATTTCGATCACAGGGTGATCCCACAGTCCCAGCCCGAACCGTGGCGGCTGTCCCCACATCGTCAGGTCGGGACGATGGACGAGAAGATCAAACAGCCAGTGCGATAACACCAGCATGGCCGCGACGAGTGCCGGTAGCGGATCGCGCCGCCAGACCCAGATGACCGCTGCAAAAAGCGCGGCCCAGCCGATGCTGCCGATGAGGCTATGCGTCCACGGCATATCGTACAGGTCCATCGCATTCATCGCGGTGATGTGCGGGACGAGGCGGAAATGTTCGACCCCGAGGAGCTGCAACGAGAAGAAGGCGAGGTCGACGAGCTGGGTCGCGACGAAGCCGATGCCGAGCGAGAGGCGATAGCGCGGGTTATACGCCGCGGCGGCGAGCAGGGCGGGGGCGTAGTGGCCGATGAACATCGTTTGTCGTCCCCCCCCTTTCAACACCGCCGTATCGATTTACGCGTCGGTCCCGATCTCCTCACGCGCGAGCCATTCTTCGAGCCATTTGATCGTATAGTCGCCGTCCTGAAATTCGGGATCATCCAGCAGCGCGCGATGAAGCGGGATCGTGGTGACCGGCCCTTCGATCACGAATTCCTCCAGCGCGCGACGGAGGCGGCGGAGCGCCCCGGCGCGCGTGGTGCCATAGACGATCAGCTTGGCGATCATGCTGTCGTAATAAGGCGGTACGCGATACCCCGCATATAGTCCGCTATCGACGCGGACGTGCATGCCGCCCGGCGCGTGAAACATCGTGACGAGCCCGGGCGAGGGCGCGAAGGTGCGCGGATCCTCGGCATTGATCCGACATTCGATCGCATGACCGCGGAACTGGACGTCCTGTTGACGCAGCGTCAGCGGATGACCCTCCGCGATGCGGATCTGTTCGCGGACGAGGTCGAGGCCGGTGATCATCTCGGTCACGGGATGTTCGACCTGGAGCCGGGTGTTCATTTCGATGAAGTAGAATTCACCGTCTTCCCAAAGGAATTCGATCGTCCCTGCGCCGCGATACCCCATGTCGGCCATCGCTTTTGCAACGATGCCCCCCATGCGTTCGCGATCCTCGGCGGAAATGACGGGCGAGGGGGCTTCTTCGAGTACCTTCTGGTGGCGGCGCTGAAGCGAACAGTCGCGTTCGCCCAGGTGGATCGCGTTGCCATTGCCGTCACCGAACACCTGAAATTCGATGTGGCGCGGATTGCCGAGATATTTTTCGAGATAGACGGTCGCATCGCCGAACGCGGCCTTCGCCTCGGTCCCGGCCTGCTGCATCTGGGTTTCGAGTTCTTCGGGCGAATGCACGACCTTCATGCCGCGCCCGCCGCCGCCCGATGCGGCCTTGATGATGACGGGATAGCCCGCCTTTTCCGCGATCTCCTTGGCCTCGGTAATGTCGCTGATCGCGCCGTCCGAGCCGGGGACGAGCGGCAGGCCGAGCGCGCCGGCGGTCCGCTTCGCCTCGATCTTGTCGCCCATCGTGCGGATATGGTCGGGTTTCGGGCCGACGAAGATGATGTTGTGGAGTTCGACGATGTCGGCGAAGCGCGCGTTCTCGCTGAGGAAGCCGTAACCCGGATGGATCGCGTCCGCGCCCGAGATTTCGGCGGCGGAAATGATGTTCGGGATGTTGAGATAGCTGTCGGCGGCGGCGGGCGGGCCGATGCAGATCGCCTCGTCGGCCAGACGCACGTGCATCGCATCGGCATCGGCGGTTGAATGGACCGCGACCGTCTTGATGCCCATTTCGTGGCAGGCGCGATGGATGCGGAGCGCGATTTCGCCGCGATTGGCGATCAGGAGTTTCTTGATCTCGGGCATGTTACTCGCCGGACCTCATTCCACCACGACGAGCGGCTGGTCGAATTCGACCGGCTGGCCGTTTTCGACGAGCACTGCGGTGATCGTTCCCGCGGCGGGGGCGAGGATCGGG
This sequence comes from Sphingomonas bacterium, assembly GCA_028823055.1. Classification (GTDB taxonomy): domain Bacteria; phylum Pseudomonadota; class Alphaproteobacteria; order Sphingomonadales; family Sphingomonadaceae; genus Sphingomonas. The sequence continues at coordinate 3,412 of JAPKCG010000173.1, read as the reverse complement.
TTCATGACCTTCATCGCCTCGACGATCAGCAGCGTATCGCCCGCGGCAACGGTCTTGCCGACCGAGGAGAAGGGGGCCGCGCCGGGTTCGGCGGACATATAGGCGGTGCCGACCATCGGCGATTTGACCGCATTCGCATGTGCCGCCGGCACGCTGGCCCCGGTTTCGGCGACGGGCGCGGGGGCAAAGGAGGCCGGGGGCGCAGGCGGTGGCGGCGCATACTGCATCGGCTGCGCCGCTATCGCGGCGGCCTTGCGCGCGACGCGGATACGGCGATCCCCATGCTCCACCTCGATTTCGGTGAGGTGAGTCGCATCGAGCATTTCGGCGAGCTGGCGAACGAGGTCGACATCGACCTGCATGGCGCCTTCGGAAGGTTCGGTCATGATCGGTCTCCTGTCAGAAGCGCGCGGCGGCTTCAAGCGCGAGGATATAGGATTGCGCCCCGAACCCCGCGATCGAGCCCTTTGCCGCCATGCCGACGAAACTTTTGTGACGGAATGGCTCGCGGCTATGGGGGTTGGACAAATGCACCTCGATCACCGGGGTGACGATGCCCTTGATCGCATCGTGAAGCGCGATACTGGTGTGGGTGAAGGCCCCCGCGTTGAGCAGCACCGCGCGCGCCTTTCGTGCCTGCGCCTCGTGCAGCCAATCGACGAGGTGCCCTTCGTGATTCGATTGGCGCATGTCGATCTCCAGATCGAGATCAGCGGCGCGATCCTCCAGCATGCCCGCAATATCGTCGAGCGTGTCCGCGCCGTAAATGTCGGGTTCGCGCGTGCCGAGCAGGTTAAGATTCGGGCCGTTGAGCACGAAGACGATATCGGTCATCACAGGCTTTCATTCGCACGCGAAGGCATTTGCGCGCAGGTGGCGGTTGAACGCGCGTGCCCTCGCGCCTAGGTGGTCGCGACCCTCTTAGCCCGTTCGCTGCAAGCTTGTCGAAGGGCGAGCGCATCGACGGGCGGCGTGCCACGCGGTCGGGACGCGGCGGTGCGCCGGGCGATCGAGTCTCTCACCCCGTACAAAAGGTGGGGTTCGCCCCAGAAACGACAGCCATGCCCCATAGCGATGGAACGGTATCGATCACGGTCAACGGCGAACATCGGCGCGTCCCCGCCGGGCTGACGATCGCGGATCTGGCGCGCGACCTGGGGCTGGCACCCGAAAAGGTGGCGGTCGAACGCAATCTGGAGATCGTCCCGCGATCGACGTTGAAGGATGTGTGCGTCGAGGATGGCGACGATCTGGAAATCGTGACGTTCGTGGGCGGCGGCGACCATGATGCACTCAGCGACGATAGCTGGACGGTGGCCGGCCGGACTTTCACGTCGCGGCTGATCGTCGGTACGGGCAAGTACAAGGATTTCGCGCAGAACGCGGCGGCACTAGTGGCGTCGGGCGCGGAAATCGTCACGGTCGCGGTACGGCGTGTCAATATTTCCGATCCCAATCAGCCGGTGCTGATGGACTTCATCGACCCGAAGAAGGTGACGTACCTGCCCAACACCGCAGGATGTTTCGATGCCGAATCCGCGATCCGCACGCTGCGGCTGGCGCGTGAGGCGGGTGGTTGGGATTTGGTGAAGCTGGAAGTGCTGGGGGAAGCGAAGACGCTCTATCCCGACATGGTCGAAACGCTGCGCGCGACAGAAATTCTCGCCAATGAAGGCTTCAAGCCGATGGTCTATTGCGTCGACGATCCGATCGCGGCGAAGCGGCTCGAAAATGCGGGCGCGGTTGCGATCATGCCGCTGGGCGCGCCGATCGGGTCGGGGCTCGGTATTCAGAACCGCGTGACGATCCGGCTGATCGTCGAGGGTGCGGGCGTCCCCGTGCTGGTCGATGCGGGCGTGGGGTCGGCATCCGATGCGGCGGTGGCGATGGAGCTGGGGTGCGACGGCGTACTGATGAACACAGCGATTGCCGAAGCCAAGGACCCGGTGATGATGGCGGCGGCGATGAAGGCAGCGGTCGCGGCGGGACGGCTGTCCTATCGCGCCGGACGGATGGGGCGGCGGATGTATGCCGATCCGTCCAGTCCACTTGCCGGATTGATCTGATCGATCGACGCGGACGGCGAAGATTTTTTACGATGAACCGGGGTTCGTCGGCGGAACCGCAAGTCCATTTATCCGTTTTAGTACCGTGACATCCAGACGTCGAAGCGACGTCGCACGTATCAAGTGAAGGAAATCATCATGGGCGAACTGGTCGACAAGATCAAGGGCAACGTCAACGAAGCCATCGGCAAGGTAAAGCAGCAGAGCGACAATCCTGAAACGCAGGCCGAAGGTGCCGCGCAGGAAAGCAAGGGCAAGGCCCAGCAGCTCGGCGGCAAGGTCAAGGGCGCGCTCGGCGACGACATCTGACGTCAGCCTCCATTGATAAGTCTAGGCCGCCTGTCACTTCGTGGGAGGCGGCCTTTTCTTTGTCGATTAATCTGTCGGTACTGATTTGGGCAGAGCGATAGGCAGTTGTTCATGCTGTCCGGTGTGCCTCGCATGCGTTGAAAGAACCGGTTTTATCGTTCGATCGCGCTGAGCGTCGTGCCGGCCGTGATCGTTTCGATATCGGTTTTGAGATGGAGCAAGCGGACCCCGGTTCGCTCCATCGCTTCGTTCAGGGCGGGGGCGAACTGTTCGGTACGCTCGACCGTCCTGGCCCAGCCACCATAAGCACGCGCCAGAGCCGCGAAGTCGGGATTGGCGAGGCGGGTCGCGATCGGGCGACCCGGAAATTCGCGTGCCTGATGCATGCGGATCGTACCATAGGTGCCGTTGTCGACGATGATGACGAGCATATCCGCGCCATGCTGAACCGCGGTGGCGAGTTCCTGACCATTCATCAGGAAACAGCCATCGCCCGCGAGCGCGACGACGCTGCGCCCCGGATGACGCAGGCTGGCGGCCACGGCGGCGGGGACTCCATAGCCCATCGCGCCTGCGGTCGGGGCGAGTTGGCACCCTGGCCCGGCATATGGCCAATAGCGATGCCACCAGCCCGAATAATTGCCTGCGCCGTTGCAGATGATCGTGTCGGCGGGAAGGCTGTTGCGCATCGTGCCGACACAGGGGGCAAGGTCGAGCGCCACGTCGCGCGGGGCGGGGGTCGACCAGGCGCGATAGGCGACGTGAGCGCCATCGCCATCGGCGTGCGGGGGGCCGTCCACGGTCAGCAGCGCCTCCGCGAAGTCGGCCATCCCCACGCAAATGGCGAGATCGGCGCGATAGGCGCTGTCGAGCTCAGTCGGGTCGGGATGGACATGGATCAGCGTCTGGCCCGGATGATCGGGGGTGACGAGCGTATAGCCGTCGGTCGTCGCTTCCCCGAGCCGTGCGCCGATGACGAGCAGCAGGTCGGCCTGCTTCACGCGCTCGACGAGCCGGGGGTTGGGGCCGTAGCCGAG
>JAPKCG010000172.1 GCA_028823055.1 Sphingomonas bacterium | reverse complement strand
CGGCACCGTCGCCTACGACGTGATCGACAGCATCGCCTGGGTAAAATTCAATCGCCCCGACAAGCGCAATTGCATGTCGCCGACGCTCAACCGCGACATGATGGAGGTGCTCGACCTTCTAGAACATCGCGACGATGTCGGGGTGCTCGTGCTGACCGGCGAAGGCACCGCCTGGTCGGCGGGCATGGATCTCAAGGAATATTTCCGCGAGACCGAAGCCAAGGGGCTGGGCGCAACGCGGCAGGCGCAGCGCGAAAGCTATGGCTGGTGGCGGCGGCTGCGCTGGTATCAGAAACCCACGATCGCGATGGTCAATGGCTGGTGCTTCGGTGGCGGTTACGGCCCGCTATTCGCCTGCGACCTCGCTTTTGCGGCAGAAGAGGCGCAATTCGGGCTCAGCGAGATCAACTGGGGCATCCTGCCCGGTGGCGGCGCGACCAAGGTGGCGCAGGAACTGCTCCCCTTCCGCAAGGCGATGTACCACGCGATGATGGGCGAGAATGTCGACGGCAAGACCGCCGCCGACTGGGGCCTCGTCAACGAGGCGATGCCGCTCGACCAGCTGAAGGCGCGCGTGACCGAGGTCGCGAACGTCCTGCTCAAGAAGAACCCGGTCGCGCTGAAGGCGACGAAGGATGCGATGCGCCGCGTCGGCGTGATGAGCTATGACGATGCCGAGGATTATCTGATCCGCGCGCAGGAAGCCGCCAATTCCTACGACAACCACGGTCGTAAGGAGGGCATCAAGCAGTTCATCGACGACAAGACGTTCAAGCCCGGTCTCGGTGCCTATGACAAGGACAAGCGCTCCGCCTGACGCGGCCCTGCCCTGCCCCGCCGCCCTGCCCCGCCGCCCTAATCCGCCCCCTAACCCGCCCCCTAACCCGCATTGCGTCGCCCGATCACAATGGCGGCCCGCGCGGCGGGGCGATAACCGATCGACCATATCCCGGAGAATCCCGTGCCCGAAACCGCTGCTTCCCCTGAACGTGGTTCGCTGGATCGCCTGCTCCGGGCGCGATCGGTCGCGATCCTGGGCGTATCCGAACGGCCAGGCGCGCTGGGCAATCAGGTACTCGCCAATCTCGAACGCCACGGTTTTGCGGGCGACATTCACCTGATCAATCCGAAGCATGATACGCTTGCAGGCCGGTCCTGCCTGCGGTCGGTCGATGACCTCCCCAAGAACGTCGATGCGGCGGTGCTGGCGATTCCGGGTGGCGCGGTCATCGATACTGTGCGCGCGCTCGCGACGCGCGGGGTCGGAGCAACGGTGATCTTCGCGGCAGGCTTCGCAGAGGGGGGCGAGGCCGGGCTGGCGGCGCAGGCCGAACTGGCGCGTATCGCTGCCGAAACGGGCATGGTGATCGAGGGTCCCAACTGCCTCGGCATGACCAACTATGTCGACGGGATCGCGCTGACCTTCGTCGAAACCCCTGCCGAAAGGCTCGGCGATCGGCCCGGCGTCGGCATCGTGTCGCAATCGGGCGCGATGGCGGTCGTGCTGGGGACGACGCTCTATGCCAAGGGGCTCGGCATTTCGCTGTCGATCTCGACCGGCAACGAAGCGGCGTCGGGCGTCGAGGATTATGTCGATTATCTGCTCGACGATCCCGATACGAGGGTGATCGCGATGATCGTCGAACAGTTTCGCGCGCCGCAGCGGTTTCTGGCGCTTGCCCGCCGTGCGCGTGAAATCGGGAAGCCGATCGTGCTCCTGCATCCGGGCCGATCGAGCGCGGCGGCGGCATCGGCGGCTACGCATACTGGCGCGATGGCCGGCGACTGGCACGTCATGAAGACGCTGGTGCGCCATGCCGGTGTCGTTCTGGTCGATGGGCTTGAGGCGTTGGGCGACGTCGTCGATCTGGCGACGCGCGCCGCAGATTTTGCCCGGCCCGGTGTCGCGGTGCTGACCGAATCGGGCGCGTTCAAGGCGCTGGCGCTCGACCTGTGCGACGCGATCGACCTACCGCTGCCCGAACCCTCGGCGGAAACGGCGGCGGCACTCCGCGCGGCGACTCCCGACTTCATTCCCGTGTCGAACCCGATGGACCTGACAGCGCAGGCGCTCGTCGACCCCGATCTGTATCGACGCACGCTCACCCCACTGCTCGCGGACGAATGTTACGGCGCGGTCGTGTTCGGGATCATCCAGACCGATATCGCGACTTCGCGGCTGAAGTTCGAACCGATCATCGCCGCGATCGAGGCACTTGCCCCGCAAAAGCCCGTGATCTTTGCCGGGCTCGACGATGGTGCACCGGTGCCGTCTGACTATATCGCCCGCCTGCGCTCACTGGGCGTGGCCTATTTCCCCTCCCCCGACCGCGCCTTTCGCGCGATCGCTTATCTGGCGCAGGCGCAGGCAGTGGATGAAGGCGCGGCTGGCCCCGTCGCGCTTGCCTTGCCGGACAATGCCGGGGTGGTGCCCGAATATCGCGCGAAGCAGCTACTCGCTGCGGCGGGCGTTGGCTTTCCCGACGGCGCGCTGGCGACGAGCGCCGACGAGGCCGCCGCGATCGCGACGCGCATCGGCTATCCCGTCGTGCTCAAGGCGCAATCCGCCGCGCTTAGTCACAAGAGCGACGCGGGCGGCGTCGCGCTGATGCTTGCCGATGCCGATGCTGTCCGCGCGGCCTGGGACACGATGATCGGCAGCGTCGCGGCGTATGACGTGTCCATCTCACTCGATGGGCTGCTGGTCGAAAAAATGGGGGCAGGCGGTGTCGAACTGATCGTCGGCGCGACCCGTGACAAGGATTGGGGGCCGGTCCTGCTCATCGGGATCGGCGGCGTGACTGCCGAATTGATGAAGGACGTACGGCTGATCCCCGCCGATCTGTCACGCGCAGCTATCGAACGCGAATTATTGGCGCTGAAGGGCGCGGCGCTGCTGACGGGATTCCGCGGCAGCCCGCCCGCCGATGTCGGCGCGATCGCGATGCTGGTCGAAAGACTCGGCGCGATTATGCGGGGCAACCCCCGCATCGCGGAGGTCGATTTGAACCCCGTGCTGGCCCACGCGGAAGACAAAGGCCTGACCGTCCTGGATGCGCTGATGCGGATCGATTGAGGAGGATTTGAGGAACGGCGATCGGCGGTCCCGCATCGCCGGCGGCGCTCCACTTCTGCCCCCGCCGCGTTTCCTGCCCCCTTCGATGCCGGGCCGATGCCTGTGACCGATCGGTTGCTTGTTCCCTGGCTTCTCGTCCCATTCCGTACGGTGGTAGAGATCGGTATGCCCGTCGAACGGGGATCGGTGCGGGGGTAAGGAAACGCATCATTTCGATCACCAGCGCGTCTTCACCGGCCCCGATATCGCGGGCGTCGTGACACGGACTGGCAGAACATCCGATCCGCTGGCACCGCCGATATCAACGCCCGCTATACGCTGCGCGCGAGCAACGACACCCCGATCTCGATCGTCAGTCCGGGTGATCGTCATCGTCCCGCCACAACGCAAACATTGGAGGTCGCCGATAGCGACCCGTGCGCCTGGCTCGACCGCCACGGGCCCGTCTGCACCGCCGCCCGTTTCGCGACGCGCGGCGTGCTCGATCATTACCGCGTGGGCTGAGCCGCGCGCGTGCCCAGCGCAATCAACGCGATCAGCGCGACCACCGACCCCATCGCCATCAACAACGCAACCGTTTGCAACCCATAGCCGATCGCGAAGAGCATACCGGCCAGCGCGGGAGCCAGCGCGGAGCCCCCGCGCCCCACCCCGATCGCGAAGCCTGTCGCGGTGGCGCGGACATCGGTCTCGAACGTCTGCGCGACGAGCGCATACAGGCCGACGATGCCGGCGTTGGTAAAGAACCCGGCCGCCGCCGCGACCAGCGACAATTCGGTGATGTCGGCCTGACCATGACCGAAATAGACGACCATCGCCGCAGCCACCGCCATCGCACCGATCGTCAGCGTCCGCACGGGCACGCGCAGCGTCAGCAGGCCGAGCAATAACGCCCCCGTTGCACCACCGACATTCGCCCAGACGAGCACCCCGCCTGCCGCCGAGGGCGCAAAGCCCATATCGACGACGATCTTCGGCACCCATTTCAGGATGAAATAGAAGGTCATGATGTGCCCGAAATAGGCCAATGTCAGCAACAATGTCGGCGCGATCAGGCCGGGTTCGAACAATCGCGCCAACGGTACGCGACCGGGCTCTTCGACCGCCGCCGGCAGCGCGTCGATCGTCGGATGGCGCATCCTGGTCAGCGTCCGGTTGACCGCCTCCAGCGCGCCCGCCGTCCGCCGCCGGACGAGAAACGCGATCGATTCGGGTGCCCAGAACAGCACCAGCGGAACGAAGCACAAGGTCGCGACCGCACCCAATTCGAACACCACCGGCCAATCATGTGTCGTGAGCAGATGCGCCGCCACCGACCCGCCGACGATCGCGCCAAAGGGATAACCCGTCGCCATCAATACGACGCACAGGCTGCGCCGCGCGGCATTGGACACTTCGGCAACCGCGGCATTGGTCGCGGCCAGCATGCCGCCGATGCCCAGCCCCGTGACGACGCGCCACACGCTCAGCATCGCGACATCATGCGCGGTCGATGCGGCGAACATTCCCGCCGCCATCACGATCAGACATCCCAGGATGGTACGTCGTCGCCCGATGCGATCCGCCACGCCGCCGAGAATTACCGACCCCAGCGCCATGCCGATCAATTCCATCGACAACACGATACCCAACGCCGCGCGGTCGATCCCCCACGCCTTTGTGATCCCGGGGGAGGCAAAGCTGATCGAAAGGACGTCGAACCCATCGAGCGCGTTCAATCCAACCATGATCGCGACGACGCGCCATTGAAACAACGACATCGGTCTTTCATCGAATCCCAGCGCCCTATTTGCCATCACTCTCCCCCGGTGCAGCTATTCGTAAGCTGCCCATTTGCTATGCAACATAGCATAGACGCTAAAGCGATATGCGGCAATCCGTCGTCGCTCGTGGAAGTCGCACGGCTTATGTCGGGGAAGAACGCTGATGGAGCGCATTTTCATGCTTACCAATTCCAAGGTCGGGAGCGACTTCTGATGGCAAACACCCCGTCTCCCCGCCCCTCCCTCTTCCGCGCCTTCCTTCGCCGGACCGCCGCGGTCGCCATGACTCTAGGCGCCGCCAGCATGGTTCCGGTCGGGATCGCGCGCGCGGACGTCGCAGGGCAGATGAACGACTTTTTCCAGGACGCAGGCGGTGCCGCCAACGTCACCGGTCCATCGGCCTATCAGGGCCAGACGGCGGGCTATTACTCGATGGGCAACGTCTGGAGCCGCTTCCCCCAGAAGAGCGTGCAGCCGTTCAATCTGCAGATGCCGAAGGCGACCGCCGGCTGTGGTGGTATCGACATCTTCACCGGCTCCTTCAGCTTCATCAATGGCGCCGAGATGGTCGCCATGCTGAAGGCGACCGCGAACAACGCGTTGGGCTTCGCCTTCCAGCTCGCGATCGACAGCGTCTCGCCCGAGATCGGCAAGGTCATGGACGGTATGGCTAACAAGGCGCAGCAGATGAACCAGATGAACATCTCATCGTGCGAAGCGGCTCAGGGGCTGGTCGGTTCGGTCTGGCCGAAGATGACGCAGGCTCGCTCGACTGTTTGCGCCGCGGTCGGCAACTCGCAGGGCAAATTCTCCGACTGGGCGCGATCGCGGCAGGGCTGCGGGACCGGCGGTGAACAGGACGCGACCCTCGAAGGCAACACCGACCCCGCGATGGCGGACAAGATTCCCGGTGCCCCACGAAATTATACCTGGGACGCGATCAAGAAGTCGAACAAGTTCGGCACGGACCGCGAGTTTTCCGAATTCCTGATGACGCTGGTCGGGACGATTGTCATCAACCCCAAGGCACCAGAAGGTGCGATCGTCGGCTTCGTCGGTCCGGCGGAGGATGCGGTGGTGACCGCGCTCCTCGATGGTGCTGGCACCGGTACGCCGGTCAAAATTCTGAAGTGTGAGGACGATGCCTGCTTGAACATGACCGAGCAGACGCTGCGTCCTGGCCCGGGTCTACGAGGGAAGATCAGAGACATGATCGTCTCGATCAATGACAAAATCCGGACCGATAATGCGCTTAACGCGCAGGAGCAGCAGCTCCTCAACATGACGTCTCTGCCGCTCTACAAGATGCTCGCGGTCCAAGCGATGGCGCATCAAAACTTTGCAGATGGCGAAACCAATGCCTTGGCGGAAATCGTCTCCGTCGGCCTGCTATCGTCGATGATCGAGAATATGCTCGATCGTCTCAGCCAGTCGACCGTTCACGTCCAGCCTGCCGATGCGGAGATGGGCAAGATGTGGCGCGACCAGCTGGCGCAGGCCCGGACGCGCTACTCGGAGCGCAATGTCGAGCTAAAGGCAACGCTGAACCAGACAATCAATCTCATCAATCGATCGGTTATGCTGGAGTCGACGCTGCAGAACAGCATGTCCCCGGCGATGGCCGCATCGTTGAATTATTCGCGCGGGCTAAGCTCGCAAGGCCTCAATTAAGGACGAACGGCGATGGTCGAGGTCTTCACGATTGGTGGTGGCGAATACATCGTCAACACGTTCAACGCGGTAGCCGCCTGGACGGGTGGCGGTGGTTATCGTGGGCTGCTGCAGGTCGTCATGCTCATCGGCTTCATCTACGCGCTGCTTGCCGTCGCGTTCACGATGAATGTCC
>JAPKCG010000171.1 GCA_028823055.1 Sphingomonas bacterium | reverse complement strand
GTATCCCTGAACCTCGCGTCGAACTGCCAGATCGAACGAAGCAAGGAAATCGGCATGCTCGCCGGGGATCCGGTGAATGTCGATGAAACCGATGAGCGCACCGTTGATCTCGACAACAAAGATTTGGCGCTTGCCTGAATTCGCGCTTGCCAACTCCGCTTCGCATCGACCAACAAGATCCGCTCGGTCGGCAACGTCGAACACCATGTGCTCTGCTTCCAAGCTCAACGCGGTCTTGAGGTTCGCCAGCGCATCGGCATCCTTGCATCGAGCCAAACGCAAGGTCACCAAGGGCGTGTCACCCTTCCCAACTGGTGCCTGCGCATGAGCCTCCATTTGCATTTTTCTCAAAGCGCTCACACCAATGCGCTCTGCCCGAGTTCGGGGAGACTCGGCCCAACGATCTGCGCTCTGGCCAGCAGATGCCGTCCTCGCCGCGCGAGTGCAGACACACAGCGTAATGTGCTGGTAATAGTCCATGCGCTTCGCTTTGAGAGACGGAGTAGACTGGCGCTATTGCCGATGATTGACACAACATCTACACCTAAGGCCAAGGGTGCGCCAAGGAGTAGGTTGTGCGCTAGCCAGAATGGCGCCCCAATTAGGAAAAACGTCTTCATGCGCACGGTCGAACGCTGGAGCCGCGCGGCGGTGCCGGCGATGCTTCCAAACGCGACCAGGAGCGAGGGCGTACCGTGCCAAGTGAACGCCAAGAGAACCGCCATCAGAACTACGGTTGCTGCGTAGAGCGTGACCATCGCTTTGCGATCTTTGATCGAAGCGGTGAAAAGCAACTGGGCAAATGAAATCAGACACATGGCAGAAGCAGTAGGGGATCCCAGTAGCGCGAAATGAACAGCAAACGCAGCCGCTCCGGCGCTCTGTGTCGCAACGGCACCCCGGTAGCTACGAAGCAGTGGCCAAATTAAAACGCAGATGAGTCCGGCAAAGCCAAATCCAACTTGTACACCTTTGGTTTGCTCGAATAACTGGAACGCGTGCAATAACATTCTAACCCTCAGAAGCCTGGCGACATCGTGAAGGGATAACCCTAATAATTCATTGACTTTGAAGCTGAGGCGCGCAGGTATCCCGGGTCGTCTAGTTTCCCACGTGGATTGAGGTGCCGTTCGGCAGGGTACGTAGGCACGAGCAACCTGATTGCCATGATCGTCGCTTGCCTAAAACGGCCAAATCGAGTCTGCATATCCCTCGATGCTCGAAAGGCTTGTGGAACATGAACGATGCGGAGCAGACTGGCGCAGCTAGCGATCAGAACTCACCACGCGGCGTTGTCCTGATCACGGGCGCAAGCGGCTTCATCGGCGCGGCGCTGATCGCCAGCCTGAGCGAGCGCTACACCGTAGTCGGCCTCGACCGCGCCGGCCCACCCGATCCGCAACCACCTGCCGCTGCAATCGATATCGATCTAGGGTCGGACGAGGCGGTGCGAGTAGCGCTCGACCAAGTGCGCGCACGGTACGGCGATCGTGTCGCTTCAGTTATCCACCTCGCCGCCTATTACGACATCACGGGCGAGCCTAACCCGCTTTATGACAAGATCACCGTTCAAGGCACCCGCCGACTGATCGACGGGCTGCAGTCGTTCGAGGTCGAACAGTTCGTTTTTGCCAGCACGATGCTGGTTCACAAGCCGACCGCCACCCCCGATGAGCGCATCAACGAGGATTCCCCGGTCGGGGCGGCCTGGGCGTATCCGCAGTCCAAAATCGACACCGAAGCGCTGTTGCACACGCGGCACGGAAAGATTCCGGTCGTCTACCTGCGCCCCGCAGGGGTTTATGACGACGAGGGCCACTCCGCCTTTCTCGCGCAGCAGATATCGCAAATCTACGAGCACCGACTTATCTCTCATCTCTACCCGGGCATGCTGTGCGCGGCGCAATCGTCGGTGCACCGCGACGACCTTGCTGACGCCGTGCTGCGGTTGGTCGACCGACGACACGAGCTGCCAGCCGAGCTACCCGTATTGATTGGCGAGCCCGATGCACCCGGTTATGCCGAGATCCAAGACATCGTCGGTGAGGCACTTCACGGCGAGGGCTGGAAAACGGTCCGCATCCCACAGCCGCTCGCCAAAGTCGGCGTAATCCTTCAGAACGAGGCACTTGGCGGCGATGAGTTCGTCAAGCCGTGGATGGTCGACAGCAGCAACGATCACTACATAGTCGACATTTCGCGCGCCCGTTCTCTGCTGGGCTGGGAGCCGAAGCACAACCTCCGCGAGACACTCCCGACGATCGTCGCTGCCCTCAAGCGTGATCCCCGCCGCTGGTACCGCGACAACAAACTCAACGAGAATCTTGTCGCGTGGGACGACAAGAGGGAGCCCGCTGTCGGCAAGCCCGAACAGCACCGTTCCGAAGACACCGGAAGCGGTATGACAGCAATGGATCATGGCGGAATGGACATGGGCGCCATGGATCCCGCCATGGGTCATTCGTCCGCGCCCGCCGGCGCGGCGATGCCCAGCCATGGCAACCAGATGGCGGTGATGGACCGCGACGAGCGCCGCGCGCGGTGGGCATATTACGCTATCATCGGCCTTGGACTGTGGCTGGCCTCCAGCCCGCTCGTCTACGACTCAATGACGACGCAGAGCGTCGGCGATGCAGTGCGCTTCGTTACCGTCGATCGCGGGCTGCCATCGGTGGAGTGGCGCGCCGGCGCGCTGTCGATCAGCGATTTCTCTAGCGGGCTTGCCATTGCCCTTCTGGGTGGGCTGTCGTTGTCAGCGCGCACCAAGACGTGGGCGCAGTGGGGAGTGGCGTTCATCGGCCTCTGGCTGTTCTTTGCGCCGCTGATCTTCTGGAGTCCGAGCGCAGCGCAGTACAATAACGACCTCCTAGTGGGCTCGGCGGTGATCGCGCTTTCGGTGCTTATCCCGATGATGCCGGGCATGAGCATGACCGGCATGATGGACCCGAAAAGCATCCCGCCCGGCTGGACCTATTCGCCGTCGACCGATGCTCAGCGGCTCCCGATCGTCGCGATGGGCCTGATCGGCCTGCTCACCTCACGCATTCTGACCGCATATCAACTCGGGCATATCGACCATGTCTGGGAGCCGTTCTTTGTCGGCTCGCTGGTCGATCCTCGTAACGGCACTGAGGAAATTATCACTTCGAGCATGTCGAAGGCCTGGCCCATCCCCGACGGCGGGCTGGGCACGGTCAGCTACGTGCTTGAAATCCTGATGGCCGTTATGGGTACGCGGGATCGCTGGCGGACGATGCCGTGGATGGTGACCTTCTTCGGCATTCTGGTTATCCCGCTTGGCGTCATCAGCATCTATTTCATCATCAGTCAGCCGCTCGTCATCGGCACCTGGAGCACATTAGCGCTGATCGCAGGGCTCGCCATGCTGATCATGATCCCGTTCGCGCTCGACGAGGTCATTGCGATGGGACAGTTCCTTATGTGGGCAAACCGCTGATCCGCACATTCTTCCAAGGCGATGCGATCGAAGCCGGTGAGGAGGACACGTCCGACGCGATGGCTTCGCCAGGCACGCTTTGGGCGGACGCACGGAAGGGGCTGATGCTGCCATGGACGCTGGCGGCCAGCATTGCGATCGGTGTGTTCCTGATGCTGACGCGGGTGCTGCTCGGGAACGAGGGTGTCATGGCGAACAGCGACCACGTCGTCGGAGCGCTCGTCATCACTGTCGCGATCATTGCAACCGCCGAGGTTGCTCGCGTGCTACGTCTAGTCAATGTCGCGTTCGGAGCATGGCTCGTCGCCGCGCCGTTCCTGTTGACGGGTGTTGGCCATCTCGGTGCTGTTGTATCCGTGGTCGCGGGGATCGCGCTGGTTGGTCTTAGCTTGCCGCTAGGCAAGCGCAGCGCCGAGCATTATGCAAGTTGGGACAAGTACGTCATGTGAGCTCGGCGTGCGTCACGGCGTATGAGCTGTAAATAAACGCTGTCTGAAGAGGCCACGGAAACGGATCCGGCCTTGGCCAAGCGGGCGACGGAGCGGTCGGGCGATGGCAGAACGAGGGCAGTTCGTTTAACGGGCCGTCTCATTTTGCCACCAAAATCCGCGACCCGCCTGCGAGCACCCCCGGCATTGGATACGCCCGCTCAAATCTCAGAACCGAGCGGTCAAACCAGCCTTGAAGGCGGTTGGTGAACCAGGCGTTATGTTGTTGTTACTATTGGCGTAGAGAAAATACCGCTGATTGAAAACATTCTCGACATTAAGCTGCAAGCTCAGGTTCTCGCTCACGTCGTAGAAGGCGGCCGCATCGACCCGGGTGTAGCCAGGCATCGCGACGATGTTATCAGTGCCCGCAAACCGGCGACCCTGGCGGATCACGCCAATTGCGCCGCCAACCCCGGCACCGGGGTTGAACCGCGTCCAGATTGAACCGCTATGCTTTGGCACATTGGTCAACTGGTTACCGGCGCGCACGGTGCCCGACACGGTGTCGCGGAACTTGGCGTCGGAATAGGTGTAGGCACCGACGATGCTCAGCTGGTCGGTGATCGATCCTTGTGCGCTCAGCTCGACGCCCTCGGTGCGCTGGCGGCCGATCGGGATGGTTGGCGAGGCTGCGTTGTTCGGGTCGCTCAAAGCCAGCACGTTGCTGCGGTCGAGCCGGAACACAGCGGCCGTCACATTGAAGCCTGGATTGATGTCCCACTTCGCCCCGATCTCATAATTCTGGTATTTCTCGGGATCGAGGTTCTGGTTAGAGACCGAGAGGCTGGTGAACTGGTCTCCTCCGCGCGGCAGGTATGTTCGCGAATAAGCGGCGTAGATCGATGCATTTTCGGCCGGCTTGAAGATCAACCCAGCGCGCGGCGACCAAAGGTTATCGGTCACATCAAACTCGCGCTGCTGGCTTGCAGGCACGAACATGGCCGGCCGACGATCGGTGACCTTGGTGTTGAGATATTCGTAGCGAACACCCAGGATGACCTTGAACATGGGCGAGAGGGCGATCTGGTCCTGAACATAGCCTGCTGCGACCTTCAACACGCCGGCGTTGTTGCCGCTAGTGGCGGCAGGGCGATAGATCAGGTCAGGACGACGGATGTTCGAGGCCGCGATCGGAACGGTGATCGATGACGTGCCCACTGTATCGGTCGCACTGGTGGGAAAGAAACCCTCCCGGCGGAAGTTCTCGGTTTCCTGCCGCCCCAGTTCCGCACCCACCAGCAGCGTGTGGGTGATTGGACCGGTCGAGAACTCGGCGTTCAGATCAGTCTGGTTTATCAGGTTCCGGCGCTTCGTGGCGTTGTCATAGGCCGAAATCGTGACGCTGGTGCCCGCAGCGCTCACAGCCCCTGGAAACACATTGCGGTAGAGCTTGTCATAGTCGGCATAGCGCGTTCGGTTGCGCAGCGTGACAGCATCGCTGAAGCGGTGCTCGATGTAGAGTGTTCCGGCATCGGTGTTGGTGTAGGTCGGACTGCCGACCGGATCGCCAAAGAACTGGTCGCGCGGCGTATCAAGAGGGCTGCCCACGTTGGTCGCCGATGCACCGGGTCGTGCTGGCACGCCGCGATCGGCGATGCGGTCGTCCTGGAAATGCTCGTATCCGACGGTCACCGTCGTTCCGGTGCCGATACGAAACGAGGCGGTCGGATTGAAGCCCCAGCGATTGTAGTTTACGCCATCGCGGTAGCTGTCGCTATCCTGGTAGACGCCGGTCAGCCGAACCGCGGCTGCGTTCGATAGCGCTGTGCCCAGGTCAAACTGGGCGCGCTTGTGATTGAAGCTGCCGCCCTCTAGCCGGAACTCGCGGACTGTATCCCAGCCCGCCACCTTGGTCACGCGATTGGCGAGGCCACCGATACCCCCCCGTCCAAAGATCATCGCGTTCGGGCCTTTATAAATCTCCAGCCGCTCGATGTTGTAGAGGTCGCGATAGGTCTGAACGTCATCGCGTAGACCGTCGACGAAGAAGTCTCCGGTGGTCGAGTTGCCCCGGAATACCAGTGTCTCACGGTTTCCTTCGCCCTGCGCGGAGAACACACCGGGGACATAGCGAATCGCGTCGCCGATGCTGTTGGCAGCCTGGTCCTCGATCTGCTTGACGGTCACGATACTGACCGCCTGCGGCACATCGACCAGCGGAGTATCGGTTCGCATAGCCCCCTTGGTCACGGTCACCTTGTAGCTCTCCCGGCCTTCCGCGGCAGCATCGATCGCGGTGCCATAGACAGTTGCCCCCTGGACGCGAACCGGCTCTTGGCCGCCAGCTCCTTTTGGCGCCTCTTGCGCCCAAGCGCCTGCGGACGAGACAAGGGCGGTTGCGCCACTTCCAAGATAAACGAGACGGCTTAGCAATGACACAAAAAACCCCTTGATATTGATAATCATTCGCACGCTGCTTTAGCGATAGGGGAGGGGTTGTCCAGTCCCTGCATGCTCGACAGATGTTCTGGAAAGTCAGGCTCGAACGCTGCCTAGATCAACCTTGCAGTACGAACGGGAGGGTGACGACGCCGCGGACCATCGCTGGCACACCTGCCTCGATTATCGGCGACCAGCGCCAGCGGCTGACCGCTGCAAGTGCTGCTTTGTCAAGCCGACCCGATCCGCTGCTGCGCACGACCGATATGTCTTGCACGCGCCCATCCGTGCCCAGCAGCACGCTCAGCACGACATCTCCCTGTTCCCTCCGTCGCCTGGACTCGATCGGGTAGCGCGG
>JAPKCG010000170.1 GCA_028823055.1 Sphingomonas bacterium | reverse complement strand
GCGGCGCGCGGGGCGGGGGCTGCATGTCCTTTGAGATCCGCGTCGCCAAGCGGCTGGGCGAGACCGACATCGCGATCGACCTGAACGCCGGGGCGGGCGCGACGGTGTTGTTCGGGCCATCGGGGGTGGGGAAGACCAGCGTCCTCAACATGGTCGCAGGGTTGCTGCGGCCCGATGCGGGGCGGATCGTCGTCGGGGGACGGATGTTGTTCGGTGACGGTGTCAATGTGCCGGTCGAGCGTCGCCGCGCGGGCTATGTCTTTCAGGATGCGCGGCTGTTCCCGCACAAGCGCGTCGCCGCCAACCTGACCTATGGCGCGGCGGCGGGGGCGGACGTCGCTGCGGTCACCGGTTTTCTCGGCATCGGGCACCTGCTCGACCGCTGGCCGCGATCGCTGTCGGGGGGCGAAGCGCAACGCGTCGCGATCGGGCGTGCGTTGCTGAGCGATCCCCGCTTCCTGCTGCTCGACGAACCGCTGACCTCCCTCGACCGGGCGCGACGCGAGGAAGTGATGCAGGCGATCGAACACATCCGCGGCGTTCTGGCACTCCCGATCCTGATGGTAACACATGACCCTGAGGAGGCGGAGCGGATCGGGACGCGGATTGTGCGGATGTAGCACCGCACCGCCGAAAACCTTCGGCCCGAGCTTGTCGAAGGGCGCCGCGCCATTGGCAAATGCTTCAACAGACCCAACATGAATGTTGCTACGACATGCGCTCATGGTTGGCATCAAATCGGGTTTGGCGGCGCCTTTGTCCTACACATGTGCATGGTCTTTCCGCCAGACGCGCTTCCCGATCCCGACAAGGTTCCCGGTTTGCCGATCACCGTGAAGTTGTTTCGGGAAGGCTATCTGAACGGCGACGGCAAGATCACCGAGCAGGAGGCGGTCATCAGCGCGGCGCGCACGTTCGATCGCCAGGATCGCAATCACGACAGCCTGCTTGGTGCCGATGCAAAGGCCAAGGCGCTCGCGGAAGTGATCGCGGCGACCCACAAAGAATTGTCGATATTGAAAACGCCTAAAGTCGATAAATAGAAAAAGGGCGACCCGTAGCCGGACCGCCCCTTTTTCGTCGCCATAGCTCCGGCGATTAACGCTTCGAGAACTGGAAGCTCTTGCGGGCCTTGGCGCGGCCATATTTCTTACGCTCGACCGTCCGGCTGTCGCGGGTGAGGAAGCCAGCGGCTTTCACCGATGCGCGCAGCGCGGGCTCGTAGCGGGTGATCGCCTGGCTGATGCCGTGCTTGACTGCACCGGCCTGACCCGACAGTCCGCCGCCCTTGACGGTGCAGATGACGTCATATTGACCTTCGCGCTCGGTCACGCCGAACACTTGGTTGAGGACGAGGCGCAGCGTCGGACGCGCGAAATAAACTTCCTGATCGCGACCGTTGATCGTGATCTTGCCCGTGCCCGGCTTCAGCCAGACGCGTGCGACGGCGTCCTTGCGGCGACCGGTAGCGTAGGCGCGGCCCTGCTTGTCGATGATCTGCTCACGCAGCGGCATCGTCGAAACGACCGGGGCGGCGGCGGTTTCGCCTTCGCTGGTCGCTTCGGCTGGTGCGCCGGTCGTGGCCTGACCCTGGGTCAGGCTGGCGAGATCGGAAAGGGACTGGCGGTTGTCGGTCATTATGCGCCCACCTTGTTCTTGCGGCTCATGCCGGCGATGTCGAGGGTCTCGGGGTTCTGCGCTTCATGCGGATGTTCGCTGCCCTTGAAGATACGCAGGTTGCGCATCTGATCGCGACCGAGGGGACCACGCGGGATCATCCGTTCGACTGCCTTTTCAAGCACGCGCTCGGGGACACGACCGTCGAGAACCTTCTCGGCGGTGATGCCCTTGATGCCGCCGGCGTAACCGGTGTGCTTGTAATAGACCTTCTTCGCGGCCTTGTTGCCGGTGAAGCGGATCTTGTCGGCGTTGATCACGACGACATTGTCACCGCAATCGACATGCGGGGTGAACGACGTCTTGTGCTTGCCGCGCAGGACATTGGCGATGACCACCGCGGCACGACCAACGACGAGGTCGGTGGCATCGACGATATGCCACTTTTTTTCCACCTCGTGCGGTTTTACCGACTTGGTGGTCTTCATGAGCGCCTTCATGGGGCTGGACCTTCCAAAAATAAAATACGCGCCGTCCCAACGGGCAGCGCGAATGCGAGCCCAATGGCGAAGCATGCCGGTTAAGTCAAGCAATCCGCGGGATTGCTGACGGGTATCAGGATACCTTATGCCGATCGCCGACGGCGTGCGCGGCGAAAATCGCGGCGATCAGCAGCAACGCGGCATTGGCCTGATGCGCGACCGCGACGTCGATCAGTACGCCGGTCATCAGAGTCGCGATGCCGAAGATGATCTGTAACGTCACGAGTCCCACGACCCAGAACCCCGCGCGCGAACCGGTCCGCGTTGCGGCGACCGCAAGCCAGCATAGGGCGCCCGCGGCGGCGAAGGCCCACCAGCGATGGATGAACTGGACGACGATGGGGTTGTCAAATCCATTGACCCAGCCGGGCGTCATCATCGGGACGCCTGCGGGAAACAGGCTGTCGCCCATCAACGGCCAGCTCGCAAAGGCGTAGCCCGCGTCGAGCCCTGCGGTAAACGCCCCCCACAATAATTGCAGGAACAGCGCGAGCAGCGCGACGGTCCCGACGGTGGGCAGCCGCGCGGGCTGTGCGTTCGGATCGCGATATAGTGCGCGCAGATCGAGCGCGGTCCACACGATCCCCGCCAGCGTCACGAGCGCGGTGAGCAAATGGACCGCAAGACGGATATGGCTGACATCGGTGCGCACCGACAGGCCGCTTTTGACCATCCACCAGCCGACCGCTCCTTGCAGCGCACCGAGCGCGAGCAGCGCGACGAGCCGACCGTGATAGCCCGCCGGAATCCGCTTGCGCACCCAGAACCAGACCAGCGGCAGCGCGAACGCCATCCCGATCGTCCGCGCGAGCGCGCGATGGAGATACTCCCAGAAGAATATCGCCTTGAACCCCGCCAGCGTCATGTCGCGGTTGAGTTGCTGATATTCGGGAATTCGTTGGTAATTCGCGAACTCCGCCTGCCACTGTGCTGGATTGAGCGGGGGAATGATGCCCGTCAGCGGCTTCCATTCGGTGATCGACAGGCCCGAATTGGTCAGCCGCGTGATCCCGCCGACGACGACGATGCCGACGATCATCGCGGCGACGATGAACAGCCACGTCGCGACGGCGCGCGGGCGCGCAGGCGACAGAAAGGCGGTGCTGGGTTGGAGCATGGTTCGCCGATTACTCCTGTCATCGGTGCTAGCCAAGCGTGAATAAAATGAGCGATGAGATATTGTAACCTGTGATTGTTGGACGTAGATACTGGCCGCGATGACCACGACGACTCATTCATCCTGGACTTTTGCGGGGCTCGATCGGATTGCGATCGGCCTGTCGGGGTTGTGCGTCGTCCATTGCCTCGCCAGTGCGGTACTGCTCGCGATGCTGTCCGCGGCGGGGGGCTTGCTGCTCAACCCGATCTTTCATGAAGTCGGTCTGACGCTCGCAATCGGGCTGGGCGCACTCGCACTCGGGCGCGGGGTGATGGAACATGGCTATGCGATGCCCGCGATGATGGGGTCGTTCGGGCTTGGCGTCATGGCGGGGGCGATGCATCTGCCGCATGATGGCAGTGGTATGGAAACGCTGTGGACAGTGATCGGCGTCGGCCTGCTCGCCTTCGGTCATGACCTCAATCGTCGCGCGACGCACTGACAGGCTGATCGCGAGAGCTTGCCGGAACCCCTCGGCGTGCCTAGATTTGTCAGATGGCCGGACACGCGCATCATCATCATGAGCCCGAGGGCGTGCAACTTGCGCTGGCGGCGCAGGCGACGCTTGAGAAATCGGGCGAGCAATGGACGAGTATGCGTGCGAGCGTGTTCGATGAACTCGCGAAATTCGACAAGCCCGCCAGCGCCTATGACATCGCCGAGGCGGTATCGAAGCGTGAGGGGCGGCGCGTCGCGGCGAACAGCATCTATCGTATTCTCGACCTGTTCGTTGGCGCCAACCTCGTCCGCCGGGTCGAAAGCGCCAACGCCTATATCACCAACGCGCATCCCGATTGCCTGCACGACTGCATCTTCCTCGTCTGCGACTCTTGCGGGCAAACGACGCATCTCGACGATGATTCGATCACCAGTGGCGTCCGCAACGCGGCGCAGGCGGCGGGGTTCTCCCCGGTCCGGCCCGTGATCGAAGTACGCGGCAAATGCGCGGATTGCGACTGACCGTCCTGCGCGCCGACACGTAAAGCGGCGACCTAAAGCGGCTTTTTCATCGCCAAACGGATTGCGGCAATATCGTCTTCGCTGGCGATCCGGTGACTGACGGGAGACATGCAATCCTCACGCAGAATCGATAGGATCGCGACCGAAAACACGGCAATCGCCGCGATGCAATCGACAAGCGCGGGTCGAGCGGAGTAAGCGTGCGAAATGTCTGATCTTCCTGCCACACCATTGCTCGATACGGTGTCGATTCCCGCCGACCTGCGTTTGTTGAAACCCGAACAGCTGCGCCAGCTGGCCGACGAACTGCGCGATGAAGTGATTTCCGCGGTCGGTTCGACCGGCGGGCATCTGGGTTCCGGGCTTGGCGTCGTCGAACTGACGACTGCGATCCATTATGTCTTCGACACGCCGCGCGACCGGCTGGTCTGGGATGTCGGCCACCAATGCTATCCGCACAAGATTCTGACCGGGCGCCGCGACCGCATTCGCACGCTGCGCCAGGGCGGGGGCCTCAGCGGCTTCACCAAACGGTCCGAAAGCGACTACGACCCGTTTGGCGCGGCGCATTCGTCGACCTCGATTTCGGCGGCATTGGGCTTTGCGATCGCGAACAAGCTGTCGGACAAGCCGGGCAAGGCGATCGCGGTGATCGGCGACGGGTCGATGTCGGCTGGCATGGCCTATGAGGCTATGAATAACGCCGAACAGGCGGGCAACCGCCTGGTCGTGATCCTGAACGACAACGATATGTCGATCGCGCCGCCGGTTGGCGGGCTGTCGGCCTATCTCAGTCGGATCGTGTCGAGCCGCGAATTTCTGGGCCTGCGCGAATTGATGAAGAAATTCGCGCGCCGCCTGCCGCGCCCGTTCCACACCGCCGCGCGCAAAACCGACGAATTCGCGCGCGGCATGACGATGGGGGGCACGCTCTTCGAGGAGCTCGGCTTCTATTATGTCGGCCCGATCGACGGCCATAATCTCGAACACCTCATTCCCGTGCTCGAAAACGTCCGCGATGCGGAGGAAGGCCCGATCCTCGTCCATGTCGTGACGAAAAAGGGCAAGGGGTACGAGCCAGCCGAAAACGCGGCGGACAAATATCATGGCGTCCAGAAATTTGACGTCATCACGGGCACGCAGGCCAAGGCACCGCCGGGGCCGCCCGCTTATCAGAACGTCTTCGGCGACGCGCTGATCGAAGAGGCGAAGCGCGATCCGAATATCGTTGCGATCACCGCCGCCATGCCATCGGGCACGGGAGTCGATCGCTTCGCGAAGGCGTTTCCGACCCGCGCGTTCGATGTCGGGATCGCCGAACAACATGCGGTGACTTTTGCCGCGGGGCTCGCGGCGCAGGGAATGCGACCGTTCTGCGCGATCTATTCGACCTTTCTGCAGCGCGCATATGATCAGGTCGTCCATGACGTCGCGATCCAGAACTTGCCCGTCCGTTTCGCCATCGACCGCGCGGGACTGGTCGGTGCGGACGGTGCGACGCATGCGGGATCGTTCGACGTTACCTACCTCGCGACCTTGCCCAATTTCGTCGTGATGGCGGCGGCGGACGAAGTCGAACTCGTCCACATGGTCCACACGATGGCGTTGCACGACAGCGGCCCGATCGCGGTCCGCTATCCGCGCGGTGGCGGCGTCGGGCTCGAATTGCCCGCGACGCCCGAACGGCTCGAAATCGGCAAGGGCCGGATGGTGCGTGAGGGCAAGAAAGTGGCGATCATGTCGCTGGGGACGCGCCTTGCGGAGGCGCTCAAGGCCGCCGATACGCTTGAAGCCAAGGGCCTGTCGACCAGCGTCGCCGATCTGCGTTTTGCCAAACCGCTCGATGAGGCGATGATCCGCCACTTGCTGACGACGCACGAGGTTGCCGTGACGATCGAGGAGAATGCGGTTGGCGGCCTCGGCGCGCACGTCCTGACGCTGGCGAGCGACGAGGGGCTGATCGACGGCGGGCTGAAGCTGCGCACGATGCGTCTGCCCGACCTTTTCCAGGATCAGGACAAGCCCGACAAGCAATATGCCGATGCGCGGCTCGATGCCGACGCCATCGTCGATACGGTGCTGACCGCGCTGCGGCACAACAGCGCGGGCGTCGAGGCGGGCGCGCGGGCCTGATCCGCTTTGCCTAAGCAGCGGATCGATCAACTGCTCGTCGATCGCGGGTTCGCTGAATCGCGGACGCGGGCGCAGGCGCTGGTGATGGCGGGGCTGGTCTTCGTCGCGACGCGCAAGATCGACAAGCCGGGCCAGCAGGTTGCCGACGACGCCGAGATCGAGGTCAAGGGGCGCGACCATCCCTGGGTATCGCGCGGGGGGATCAAGCTGGCGCATGGTCTCGACGCGACGGGATGGGACGTGACGGGACGAGATGGGATGGAACGGGACGGGATGGGACGG
>JAPKCG010000169.1 GCA_028823055.1 Sphingomonas bacterium | reverse complement strand
GAGAACGATCTTCGAGGGCAACGGGAACGCTGCCATGATCTGCATCTCTTATCACTTCGGTGGCGTCTGCCTTGCCGGTGACGTTCGGCGCATCGGGCGCCTTGGTCTGGTTGACCTTGGTATCAGATCTGCCTGCAGCTGCTCCGTGTGCCGCTGCAGGCGGATGGGATCGCGCCTCGGACGTTGCACCGGTTACAGCAGTCGGCGCATCACTCGACACCTTCGGCGCCCTCAGCACCAATTGCGGTGATGCAACGTCGGCTTTGGCGCTGGTTTCGCTCGTCGCGCTGGTCGCAGCCGACTGGCCGCGGCGATGTTCTTCTTTGACGTCCGTTCGATCGTCGTTCTGCGCTTGATTGGCGGTCGGCTCGGTTTGACTACTCATCGGATGTTCCTTTTGATAAAAGCAAGTGGAACAGCCTTATGGGCGAGTGATTCTGCCTGGAATGTACACTACGTCATCGCTTCCCTAGCCGACGCACCTTGCCGGGGATGCGCTTGACCCGGTTCGGCGTTGGCCGAGGTGTGGCGGATGAAGCAGCCCCCTTGATCGTCTTGGACCTTGCGAGCGACATCGAGGCGGTCATCAATGCCGGGTCGAACGCGCAAGGCGTTCCGTGTGCACCGATTTCAGCGGTAAGGGCTACTGCCTCAGCAACGATCTCAGGGGACGTCCGGCTCCTGTCAGGCAGGGAGGCTTTCTGCTTCGCGATGGCGAGCAGAAGCTTGCGCTGCAGTATCCCGGCGTTCGCAGCAGGGGCTTGGTCGCTAGAAGCGGTAGAGTAGCATGCTGACCAGAATCGTTCCTCGATGGCGCGGTTCCAGAACCATGGATTGAAGGCAGAGGCTGCGTCGACTGAAATCATCTGTCGAGCCCGCTCACTGTTGATGACAAACCCGCCCCCCAGTTCGTCGGGACAGCTCGGATCGGTAAGGTAATTGTCGAGATCCGCCCGCGTCAGCCCAAGCTTCTTGATTGTACGGGTATTTGCCCAGCGCGTGACATATGCATCATAGTGATCGGGTGCAATTTCACCCAGGAACCACAGTGCGAGCCGCCCAAGGAGCATACGATTGGCGTTGGACAGCGCACCTTTAGCGCCTGAGGATCTAGCAATCATCCGCAAGCCGATCGGCAGAAGCCGCATTACCTCGATCCCGCAGAAGAAGTCTAATGGGTCGTCGTTTTCCACTGGGACCATGGTGCGCGAGAGGTGCTGCATGACGTCCGGCGATCGCATCGCATCGGCGTGGAACGTCTGGGTGGTCTCATGACGCATCGCCACCGTCATATCAGCGGTGCCCGCGCCGACGCTGTCGCCGCTATAGTGGACCAACGGATATTCGTCTCGAAGATAGGTTGTCCCATGGCACCGCGCTGCATGAAGCGCGCCAATGGTCATCCAACCGTCCGTGATAGCTTCGGCACCGACCGCGCCGGAATCGAGGGTAAGGACCGTCTCGTCCAGGCTCGCTAAAATACCGAGCAACTCGTTAATCCCCACGCGGCTAGCCACGCGCGCGCGCACGATCTCGACCAGCCGGGCGATCTCGTAGAAATTGCGAAGCTTGCGGAGCATCGTTGCCGTTGCAGCATCGATCCTCCTTCGCTTATCGCTCAGCTCGATGCGGGCAAGACGCGTGTTCCGCCGGATTAGCGCAAGCCCCGCAGCTTCATTCCTACTGCGGACGTCGGAGATCCATTTGGCGAGTTCCGGGATGCGGATGCCGAATATATCATCTAGCATCCAGTCGATCTTTCTATGGCACGCTGTCTGGCTCCGCAGCAGCTCCTCGATCGCGGCTTCGGTGGTGGGTGAAGAGAGCTTTGCCAGATCCTCTTCGGTGCCAACGATGGTCAGAAAGGGTTGACCGACATCGTCGTTGAGGCAGCCATGATCGCGATCGCGCCATGGGCGCAGTCGACCGCTTCCATCATCGACCAGCGCGCGTACCCACGGCTCGTCGACGATGCCTATCACCAGCGTGTAGCGCACACCGGCAACTTTCGTGATCCGGTCGTTCTCAACCGCCTGGCGCTCCGTCCAGGGCTGCAACCGAGCAACGAGATCGCTCGCACGCGTCACGCCGAAGCCGACCTTGCATTGGAGTGCCGGAAAATCCGCGATGTCATTTTTAACGGCTTCAGGCAGGTCACCGCCCGTCATCAGATATTTGCGCTCAAGTTCCATCGCGAGGCGGGTTTCGATGGTCGTAATCATCGCCATCTTACTTCTCCCCGGTGGAAGAGTTCGAAGTATCCGCCGACCACGCGAATTTGGTACTTCCGACATCGGCGGCAGATGTGATCGGAGCCGACGAGTCCCCGGCGGTGATCGTTTCCGCCTTTTCGGCAGCACGTTTCGTGTAGACGTACTCGTCGACGAGCTCGTCCTTTAGACGTATGAGCTTATTGTGGTTCATCGGATCGCCAACGATGCCGAGCAACGCGGCAGCGATCTGAGCGTCGTGGTCGTCACCGTCGAGCATAATCCTTTTGAGTTTCGTCCGCCCCTCCTGAACCGTTACGGGGTCATCAGACGTGACGTTGAATACGGCCAGTTTGATACCCGACGACAGGTGTTCGGCACGCACGGCCACGGCCCGTGAGACACTCGTCTGTGTCAACGCCGGCCGGGCGAGGGGATCGTCTGCAGTCTTCGAACCGGCGCTCACCACGATATCGGCGAACGAATCTCCTGCCGCCGAATAGATTGCGATCGATATCGCCAGTCTGAGCCGAGCTGTTACGTCGTCGGGGGAACGACGTACTGCCTGAAGGTCGTCGATCAGGGCATTTCGCGCGGCGACCAGCCACTGTGCATGAGACTTCTTCTTCGTCCCCGGTGTAGTCGCGTAGTCCCGGATGCGACCCATTGCTGTAGAACTGTCTCCTTCTACTCCCGAGTTATCGCCATTGACGCGGGCAAGCGCTTCAGCCACAGTCGATTGCAGAATATTGGCCACCATCGCTGCGATGTCTGCCGTCATTTGATCCATAAAATTAATCACGAGGATCACTCCTTAGGAAGCGGGCACAACACGCCCATAGTAGGTTTTATGATGGAGGATCGCTTTTCGACAGCGGTTTCTCAAAAATTATGAATCTTTTTTTCTAGGGCATCCGGTGAGCCACGTTGGGCAGCCGTGTTCCGGATAAGTTCCTCGCGATTTTTCCGAGGCTGTTTTTCGCGAGTGAAAGGAAAAGAGGCCGCCAAGGGTTTGACTGGGCGGCAGAGGTATTTTGCGCAAAGTCGCAAATGGTGGCGTCGCCAGCCATTTGCTGATCCTTGGATCAGTCTGATATCGCATACCGATATTACAAATTTGTCGAATTTTGACGTAGTATACACAGCCTGCCGCTTGTTGGCAGGCCAGGCTTTTCTCCTCATCACCCAGGAGAAAAGCGGTGACAAAATCTTCAGAGGCGGCGAGGAAGAAAATCCGGCAACGGAACGTCCGCCGAATGTTCGACCCATTGGTTCAGCTGGACGACGATTTCGAGCACGCGCGCCCGCTCCAGATCTATCGTGGACGCGTGCGGCCTTTGCTGAAAGCGAAGCACCAGCAAGAACAAGGCAAGTCGTTGCTTGCTGCCAAACCGACCTGGTCGCTCCCAGCGTCGGCAAGCCGCGGCAGACCAACATCGGATCTCGGCGTGCGTATTCCCCACACCAGGTTGAGTGTCGGCGGCTATAGCTCCGAAAGCAAACCGGTCGGTGCTATCCACGTGGATCGCTATAATTGTCGCCAGGAAGACGATGTGGCAATTGCGCTTACGGTCGCCGCCGAAGCGGTGAAAGTCGACGATTACCTCAACCGGCTGGAAAACGACGCGATTGAATGCGGCGAGCTTAGCGCGATTCGCACGAACATGGATCCGAACCCGGACAAGCGCGAACTCGAGTGGACGGCCCGCACGCGCCACGAGCGGAAAGCGGGCGACCCAAGGATCAACATTAATTCAGATCGTGATCCGGCGTTATGCGCTGCGATCGCGTCCGATCACAAGTGGCCCGAGGGATTGCGAATCGCAATCGAGCGTGACCTAGCCCGCGCGAAGGCTGGCGGCACGCGCCCCTTATCAAAAAAAGCTGGAGAGCCTTGGGTCGACCCGCAGGCAACCAAAATCTTTGAAAAGCTGTGCAAGGAATTCGGGTTGCGACCCCAGTCAAACGACGGCGCTCTGTCGTACGGCAAGCCTCGTGCTGGTCGGGTTTACTCGAAATGGGAAGCCGAACTGCCACGCGAACTTGATGAAGCAGGACGGCAAGCCTATCTCGACGCTACGGCTCGGCGGCTTAGCGAGCTAGGTCTTAGTTTCGTGCTTGCGATGCATCGGCCTGACAAGCTGAACCATGCCGACAATTACCACGTCCATCTCCTCTATTCGGATCGTCCCGTAACGAAGCTTGCCGATGGCAGTTTCGATATAGAGCGAGTGGTTGAGCGCGATTACGGCCGCGGTCGTCGGCGCTTGGTTCATGAGCGCCAGAACAAGACGCCAGCGGCCCGCAGCCGGAATTGGGCGATGACCCTACGCAATTTGCATGTCGATGCGTGCAACATGCAGATGGAGCTGAGCGGTGCGACCGGTCGTTACTCCTCGGGCGGGTTTGCCGATGCCGGAATTTCCGAGGACGAACGGCAGTGCAAGCTTGGGGCTGCCGCATCTCGATACGAAAGCGCAGGCGTTGGCACTGTCAAAGGGGTCGAGAACGCACTCATCGACTGGCAGCGGGTTGATAGCGCGCGCGTCCGTAAGCACGAGCGACGGCTCACCAGACTAGCGGCGATCCACCACACCCGGCTGTCAGCGGACCCCGCCCACGCTCAGGCTTGGGACGAATGGGTTAAGACCGCCCAAGCTGCCGAAGATGCGCGGTATACCCATGAGGAAGTTTCAGACGTCATCGCGATGGCCACCAGCCGCCCACGCGCGGTAATTGAAAAGGCCGGTGCGATCGCCGCCAGTTTAAAGGAGGGGAAATCCGACCGTGCGGGGTGGCTCGCGCGTGTCGTAGAAGCAGAGCACGCGCTCGCGGTGATCAATATCGGGCTGACTTAAGAGCGGGATGTACAGGCCGAAGCTGAGACTGAGCGGCACCAGCAGGTGCAGTTACGTGATCAGCTTAGACATCAGCTCTGGAGTGTTGCGTCGGCCACGCGCCCGCAATTACAGACAACACCATCGACGGTCGTACTTAGCACTGCTGATGAAGAAGAGCAGATCGCGCGCGGCGAGAAACTACTGCTGAATGGGCAGAGCCGCCCGTATTATTTCGAGGAAGACAAGCTCGTACTCGACTTGGTCACTTTCAAAGCTCACGAACGCCAGTTGATAATCGGTCTTGGTAATGAACTGCTCGGCGCGACGTTACTGAAGCGCTACGGGGCCGACCAGAAACAAGATGCTATCGCCCGTCAGGAGCGAGAAAAAGCGGACGAGCTTGAACGCGCAGCGACTGTGGCACGAGAGAATGATGATCACGCCGTCCGGCAGCGGCGGATCCAAGAAGCTTGTCGCATTGTGCGCGAGGGTAAGCTCAAACCTTATCGCCTTGAGGGCACAAATTGCATCGTCGACTGGTCCGGCTTCGACCACGATCAGCGCTCACTCATCTCGTCCCTTGGTGGCGCTGCAAACGGCGAAATCAGCAAGGCCATTGTCCAGCGCTTCGTAGCAGACCGGCAGCTCGATCAAGTTGAAATCATGTTCCAAGCGATCGCAGATGAGCGCATCTTTCTTCACGTCGCCGAACGAGGCCGCGAGGTTGCTCCCGGTATAAGCGCCCGCTTCGGGGTGACAAGCGAGATGCTCGCTGACGATCGGATGCAAAAACGTCTGGATGCGCTTGGGGCGCAGCAAATCGGCGAGCTGACGCCCCTCATTGAGCACGTCCGGGCGCGTCCTGGCGACTTGCGGCAGGGTCCGGGAGGCTGGCATCTAGCACGTACTGCACCAGCCGCCTTGCGCCGGGTCATGGAGAATTGGCGGCACGATCCGAGCGTGCAGAGCGCGTTCGCGCGGGTCGTGGCCAGCGGAGCGAGGAATGACGAGGCGCGCAGGCACTCGGCTGCCCCGGAAATGCAGAGTTCAGCAACAGAAAGCGCCTGGGCACGATCCGCAGCCGGTCGGCAGCGGGCGATGAGGGAATGGGATGATGTTGAACGAAGCGATGGCGTCGGAATGACGCGGCCGGGTAAAGTTCTGGCGCGGCTGGGCGAGAATTCGATGCCCGCAGCAAATATTGAACCAATACAACCGACGCGGCCTACGCGGCTGCATCCTGGAATGTTTCCAGGTCATGGTGGAATAGGTGGATAACCTTGCTATTCTTCGTTAATCATTTTTTAGCTTGTCCTTGTCGAGCTCCGCTTTAATCGCATCCTCACGGGCATCGCAGGCGGTCACCGCTGGATGAATGGCGCTATAAGCGTTACCACGAAATTGGGTGCAGAAACACGTCGCCTGGTTTCCGGCCTGGTACCACCAAGCCGCTGGACAATTCACACATAGCGGCTTGGGTTCCGGTACCGTAATATGCCCATTTGCAATCATAGGTCCAACATATGGCCAGTCCGTAGGTTTGTGAGGTGCCTCTATAGTCACGAAGTGATCCTTAAAATTTTGATCATCGTGGCGCAACCAATGTTAAAATTCCGTGTATAATTATGTAAGATGATAATGATTAGATCACGACCGCGCGTGGG
>JAPKCG010000168.1 GCA_028823055.1 Sphingomonas bacterium | reverse complement strand
GAACTTCAGCCGGTCCTCGGCCTTGTCGATCGCCTCGGCATCCGCGCCGATCATCGTCACGCCATATTTTTCGAGCGTGCCGTCATGGAACAGCGCGAGCGCGGTGTTGAGCGCAGTCTGCCCGCCCATCGTCGGCAGGACCGCGTCGGGGCGCTCCTTCGCGATGATCTTCGCGACGATTTCGGGCGTGATCGGCTCGACATAGGTCGCATCGGCCAGCTCGGGATCGGTCATGATCGTCGCCGGGTTCGAATTGACGAGGACGATGCGATAGCCCTCTTCCTGCAACGCCTTGATCGCCTGCGTGCCCGAATAATCGAACTCGCACGCCTGACCGATGACGATGGGTCCTGCGCCGATGACGAGGATCGAGGAAATGTCTGTACGTTTTGGCATGTTAAAGTATTCCAAAGTAGGCGCGCACTGCATTTATTGCAGTAAGTATGGCGGCTTTGGCGGGCTCTTCTGTCACAGCGTCGTATGCGTTCAACAGCGGTTGAAGAAGTAGCGCGGATGCAGCGGTCGCAAGCACCTTATGCCGCCTGATCAGTTCAATACCCGCCATAAGGTGGTCGCGTATCCAACCGCGACGGTCTTCATCGATTGTATCGGACGATCTGATAGCTTCCACCGCCTTTTCGGTATTCTGTTCCAGTTCTTTAAAGGTGGCCGAGTTATGATCTATTGTAACTAAGCGATTTGATGCTGGGATATGACCTAACAGCGATGTCGCCGATTCTTTGGCACGAAATTGCGAAATTTCTTCTTTAGACAACTCGGCAAGCGCCGCCTCCGCTTCTTCAGCGTAAGGCGATCCGCGCCTACTATAGGCCATCAAAACCTCGAAGCGCTCAGCCAATTTCTTGATCTCCGCCCACGCTTCCGCCTCATCGGCGTCATCGGGCTTTTCCTCAATGAAGTGGTACCGGAAATTATCGAATTTGACGTGCCAAAAACCACCTGTCAGCGGGCTATAATCGCGCTCAGCAGCAGCGAAAGGCTCCAATATTCTGAGCGCCTCCTCGACATCAGCAGCCGTAATATTTTGTGAAATTCTGTCACCAAGGCGGGAGGCTATCTTAGGAATAGAACCGCCATATTCTTCATTATTATCTCCATTCGCGCTCTCGAGTAACAAAACAGCTATGTATTCCCCAAGTATACTCACCGCAACATCCCAACAAACCGCTCGAACAGATAGAAACTATCCTGCGGTCCCGGGCTCGCCTCGGGGTGGTACTGGACGCTGAACGCCCGCCCGCCGTCGATCTCGATCCCCGCATTCGATCCGTCGAACAGCGACACATGCGTTTCGGTCACCCCTGCGGGCAGGCTCTCGCGTTCGACCGCGAAACCGTGGTTCATGCTCGTGATCTCGACGGTTCCGTCGCCAAGCCGCTTGACCGGGTGGTTCGCGCCGCGATGGCCCTGAAACATCTTCGTCGTCGTCGCGCCGAGCGCCAGCCCGAGCAGCTGATGCCCCAGGCAGATGCCGAACAGCGGCAGCTTGGTATCGAGCAATTGCCGGATCACCGGCACCGCATACTCCCCCGTCGCGGCGGGATCGCCGGGGCCGTTCGACAGGAAGATACCATCGGGCTTGAGCGCCATGACCTGATCGAACGACGCGGTCGCGGGCACCACCGACACCTTCGCACCCGCCTGAACAAGGTTACGGAAGATATTGTGTTTGCTGCCATAATCGATCGCGACGACATGGGGACGATCGCCGGCCTGCGTCGCGCCATAACCAAAGCCCAGCCGCCAGACACCGCCCTCGCGCGTGTCGCCCCAGCCATAATGCGTTTCGGTCGTGACCTGCTTGGCGAGGTCCATGCCCTCCAACCCCGGCCAGCCGCGCGCCATCTCCAGCAGCATCGGGATATCGAAATCCCCCGTCGGCGAATGCGCGACGACACCATTGGGCGCACCGCCCGTCCTGATCCGCCGTGTCAGCGCGCGCGTGTCGATCCCCGACAGGCCGATCCGCGCATGCCGCTTCATCCACCCATCGAGCCGCTCGACGCTGCGGAACGACGATGGCGCGGTCACATCCTCGCGCACGATCATACCGAGCGCGTGCGGCATATCCGCCTCGACGTCATCGGGGTTCGCGCCGACATTGCCGATATGCGGAAAGGTGAAGGTGATGATCTGCCCGGCAAAGCTCGGGTCGGTCATGATCTCCTGATAGCCCGTCATCGCGGTGTGGAAACACACCTCGCCGACCGCCTGCCCCTCGGCACCGAAGCCGCGGCCCCATGCGATCTCGCCATTGGCCAGGACCAGGACGCCGGTCGCGCCTGCTGGCTGTGTTACGGACGCGGGCGAGGGATTGGCGTCGGCCATGGTGAGGCGGGCACTCCGAAAAATTGACGATGTCGCTAAGCTCAAGTCCGCTAAAGACGCGCAACCACCGCGTCAATCTGATATGGCCCGCGCCATCATGATTCGAGACGATATCAAAGCCGCCCAGATCGCCGCCATGAAGGCCGGCGACAAGGAATCCCGCAACGCGATCAGCCTGATGCAGGCCGCGATCAAGAACCGCGACATCGAGGCACGCACCGGCAAGGCCCCCGACGATGACGATGCGCTCGTCGTCGAGGTCTTGCAGAAAATGGTCAAGCAGCGCCGCGAATCGATCGCGATGTACGAGACCGGCGGCCGCCAGGAACTCGCCGACGCCGAACGGGCGGAGGTCGCGGTCATCGAACGCTTCCTCCCCGCCCAGATGGACGAGGAACAGACCACCGCCGCGATCCTCGCGATCAAGGCCGAACTCGGCGCCGAGGGCATGAAGGACATGGGCCGCGTCATGGCCGAGCTGAAGGCGCGCCACGCGAGCGAGCTCGACATGAGCAAGGCGAGCGGACTGGTGAAGGCGGCGCTGGCGTACTGCCGGACGGGCGCGAGCCCTCTCTCCCCTCCCGCTTGCGGGAGGGGTCGGGGGCGGGCACCGTCGCCGGCATCCGCCGCCCTACTGCTCGCGCGCAGCTCATTGAGGCGCAAGGCATACGGATCGTCCGCTTTTCCAATGCGGAGGTCATGAACAACATCGATGGCGTGACACAGACGATCCTGGCGGCATTGGCAGCGCGCGCCCACCCCCAGCCCCTCCCGCAAGCGGGAGGGGAGCGGTGACCCTCACCCCGCAATTCCTCGACGAACTGCGCGCCCGCACGTCGCTCACCGCGCTGATCGGCAAGACCGTGAAGCTGCAAAAGGCGGGGCGCGAGATGCGCGGCTGCTGCCCGTTCCACAACGAAAAGACGCCGAGTTTCTACGTCAACGACGACAAGAGCTTCTATCATTGCTTCGGGTGTAGCGCGCATGGCGACGCGATCCGGTGGATGACCGACCAGCGCGGGCTGCCCTTCATCGATGCGGTCAAGGAACTTGCACAGGCCGCCGGCATGGAGATGCCCGCGATGGACCGTCGCGCCGCCGAAAAGGCGGAACGCGCCAAGGGCCTGCACGAGGCGATGGCCGACGCCGCGACCTGGTTCACCGACCAATTGAACGGCCTCGACGGCACCCCCGCGCGCACTCTGCTCGACCGGCGCGGGATACGGCCGGAGACCGCGCGCAACTTCGGCATGGGCTTCGCGCCCGATTCGCGCGGCAAGCTCAAGACCGCGCTCGCTGATTACGGCGATGCGATGCTGATCGAGACGGGGATGCTGATCAGCGTCGAGGGCAAGGAGCCCTATGATCGCTTCCGCGGCCGGTTGATGATCCCGATCCGCGATGCACGCGGGCGGACGATCGCGTTCGGCGGGCGGATCATCGGTGAGGGCGAGCCGAAATATCTCAACTCCCCCGACACCCCGCTCTTCGACAAGGGCCGCACGCTCTACAATCTCAACCGCGCCGCGCCCGCCAGCCGCAAGGCAGGCCGCGTCATCGTCGTGGAGGGCTATATGGATGTCATCGCGCTGGCACAGGCGGGGATCGGCGAGGCGGTCGCCCCGCTCGGCACCGCGCTGACCGAGGCGCAGCTTGAGCGACTGTGGCGATTGAACGACGTGCCAATCCTGTGTTTCGACGGCGATTCGGCGGGGCAGAAGGCGGCGCTCCGGGCGGCGCATCGTGCGCTGCCGATGCTCGCTCCAGGCCGCAGTCTGGCTTTTGCGACGTTGCCACCGGGACAGGACCCCGACGATCTGGTGCGCGCAGGGGGACTGCCCGCAATCGAGGCAGTGCTTGGCGCGACCGATCCGCTGGTCGAACGACTATGGGCAAGCGAATTCGCCGCCGCCGCGCTTGACACGCCCGAACAACGCGCTGGCCTCAAGCAGCGTCTGGCTGAATTGGCGGGCGGGATCGCCGATGCGTCGGTTCGTACCGAATATCAGCATGAATTCCGTCGCCGCTTTGATGAGCAATTCGCGCCGAAACGCCGCGCCTTCGTGCCCTTTGACCGGCGACCCAAAGGGCAATGGAAGCCGCCGCTTGCGCCCGTCACTGCCGACGCGAAAGAATTTCGCGCGTCGGGGATAGACCGTGTACTCGCCAAGGCGGTGCTGGCGGGCCTGATCCGTCACCCGGCCGAAATCGCACGGCATATGGAGGTGCTTGGCAGCCTTCAGCTCGGCGGGGACACCTATGGCGGGGCGCTCGGCCGATTATTCGAAGCGGTCATCGACGTCGCGCTCGAAGATCAGGCGGTTGATAGCGCGCGTCTCGTCACCATATTGACGAAATCCGGTTTCGATACAGTTGCGACTGAACTGTTGAGAGCCGATACGATGCCCTATTCGTTCACGCAGAGCGCCGGTGATCCGGAGCGCGCCCGCAACGACCTGGACGAAGCCATCTCGATCATGGTGGCGCGTCCCGAAGTCGATTTAGCCCTCGCAAATGCAACGCGGGCAATGCAGGCGCATTTCACGGACGACGCGTTCGAACGACAAGTCGCATTGGTAAAAGAGAAACAGGCGTTGGAGGATCGGCTTGCAAATTTGGTTCAAGCCAACGAAGACGCCCGAGCATTCGGATCCGAGGGTAATTAATGGCGAAGGCTAACATGGCGGCAGACACTGCAGAAGCTCCGGATTCGGGCGATGCGCCGCTGATCGATCTGAACGATGCGTCGATCAAGAAGCTGGTCGCGCGCGCCAAGAAGCGTGGGTACATAACCTATGACCAGCTGAACGAGGCGCTGCCGCAGGACCAGATGTCCTCCGATCAGCTCGAGGATGTGATGAGCGCGCTCAACGAAATGGGCGTCAACATCGTCGAGAATGAGGAAGCGGGCGAAGACGGCGAGGATGAACAGCCGCAGGCCGAGGATGAGGTCGAGACGGTCGACGCCGATCAGGGCACCGCACCCGCGCCTGAAGTGAAGAAGAAGGAAACCGTCGATCGCACCGACGATCCGGTTCGCATGTACCTGCGCGAAATGGGCGCCGTCGAACTGCTGTCGCGCGAAGGCGAGATCGCGATCGCGAAGCGGATCGAGGCTGGCCGGGACACGATGATCCTGGGCCTGTGCGAATCGCCGATCACCTTCACCTCGATCATCGAATGGTCGACCGCGCTCAACGAAGGCACGATGCAGTTGCGCGAGATTCTCGATCTCGACGCGATGTTGTCAAAGGGTCCGTCGGCCGAACAGGTCGAGGAAGCCGACGAAGACGATAATGGCGAGATCAGCGAAAAGACCGCTGGCGCGACATACAAGGAAGAGGAAGACGTCAAGGACGAATCCTCCGACGACGACGAAGACGAGATGACCGAACGGCGCACGCCGCGACAGTCGGATGACGATGACGAGGACAACACGCTCAGCCTTGCGCAGATGGAGGAGCAGCTAAAGCCGATCGCGCTCGAACGCTTTGCGAGCATCACCGGTCTCTACAAGAAATTCTCGAAATTCCAGCAAACCCGGCTCGACGCGATGGCGGCGGGCGGAGAGCTGAGCGCGGCGGACGAGCGCAAGTACCAGAAACTGCGCGAAGACCTGACCGCCGAAGTGGAGAGCGTCCAGTTCCATAACGCCAAGATCGAGTTTCTCGTCGATCAGCTTTATGCCTATAACCGCCGCCTGACAGCGCTCGGTGGGCAGATGCTGCGCCTTGCTGAACGCCATAAGGTCAGCCGCAAGGATTTCCTCGACCGCTATATCGGCAACGAACTCGACGAAAGCTGGCTCGGCACCGTCAAGTCGATCGACAAGAAATGGGCCGCGTTCGTTACGAACGAAAGCGATGCGGTCGACCGTATCCGCACCGAAATCAGCGAGATCAGCCAGCAGACAGGTATGGCGCTCGGCGAATTCCGCCGCATCGTCAACATGGTGCAAAAGGCGGAGCGCGAAGCACGGATTGCGAAAAAGGAAATGGTCGAGGCCAATCTGCGCCTCGTCATCTCGATCGCGAAGAAATACACCAATCGCGGTTTGCAGTTTCTTGATCTGATCCAGGAAGGCAATATCGGCCTGATGAAGGCGGTCGATAAATTCGAATATCGCCGCGGGTACAAATTCAGCACCTATGCGACCTGGTGGATTCGTCAGGCGATCACGCGGTCGATCGCGGATCAGGCGCGCACGATCCGCATCCCGGTCCACATGATCGAGACGATCAACAAGCTGGTCCGCACCAGCCGCCAGTTCCTGCACGAGCAGGGCCGCGAGCCCACGCCCGAGGAAATGGCCGAGCGTCTGTCGATGCCGCTCGAAAAGGTTCGCAAGGTGATGAAGATCGCCAAGGAGCCGATCAGCCTCGAAACGCCGATCGGCGACGAGGAAGATTCGCATCTCGGCGATTTCATCGAGGACAAGAACGCGATCATCCCCGTCGATGCCGCGATCCAGG
>JAPKCG010000167.1 GCA_028823055.1 Sphingomonas bacterium | reverse complement strand
CCCGTCTATGTCTCGATCGCGCCCGTCATCCCCGCGATCACCGATCATGAGATCGAACATCTCATCGCGCGCGCCGCCGAAGCCGGGGCAAAATCGGTCTTCTTCCTCCCCGTCCGTCTGCCGCATGAAGTCGCCCCGCTATTCCGTGCCTGGCTCGACGAGCATTTCCCCGACCGCGCGGGCAAGGTGATGGCGACGATCCAGTCGCTTCGCGGCGGCGGGCGCGACAACGACCCCGCCTTTTTCTCACGGATGAAGGGGCAAGGGCCGTGGGGCGACCTGCTCGCGACGCGCTTTCGCCTCGCCTGCCGCAAACACGGCCTCAACCGCGAGCGCATCGAGCTGCGCACCGACCTGTTCCGCCCGCCATCGGGGCGGCAGGGGGAGCTGTTCTGACAGCGCGGAGCGCGGTATCGAGGGCGAATGGTCGCCCGCATCCCCGTTCGCATCGTTCGCATCTATTGCCCCGTCGCGATCGAAACCCTGGTCGCGATGACCACCCGCGATACTGCCGCTCTGGAACGCGATCCGACCCTGGCCGCGATGCTCGCGATCATCCGCGACGATAATCCGATCGGTGACTTCGGACCGTATCGATCGGTGGTCGAGATGACCCCGGGCTGGGAAATGTTCACGCCCGGCGCCGACGCCCGCCCGACGCTGGGCGAGGCAGACCAGGGTCAGCTATCCCCGACCGCGATCCTGACCGTCCACATCGCTGCGGGTGTCCCCGATGAAATATTCGGCGACATTCTCGATTCGTTTCTCGCGGCACATCCGTGGGAGGTTCCGGTGATTGAATTGTTCCATGCGGAACTGCTGACGCGATCATGACGAACGATCCGCGAGCGGCCCATCGACCACGCCCGTCGCCCGCGACGATCTGGCTCATCCTCACGCTCGTGACCGAGGCGCGGAGGTTGCCCGATATAGGCAACCCGCTGCTGGACCTCGACGAACAATTCTATCTGCTCGTCGGCGACCGGATGCTCGACGGCGCGATCCCCTATGTCGATATCTGGGACCGCAAGCCGGTCGGGCTGTTCCTGATCTACGCCGCCGCGCGCGCGCCCGGCGGCGATCCGTTCGTCGGTTATCAGATCCTTGCCTCGCTGACGCTGCTCGCCACGGCGGGATTGGTCGGCTCGCTCGCCCGGCGCATCGCGGGTGGGTGGGCGGGGCTCGCCGCTGGCATCGTGCTGCTGCTGTGGAGCGAATTTCTCGGGGGGCGCGGGGGACAGTCGCCGCTGTTTTACAATGCCGCGATCGCGGGCGCGGCCCTGGTCACCTGCCGCGCGCTGAACCGGTCCGATCAACTCCGGTGCCACGGTCTCGTCGCGATGGTGCTGTGCGGACTGGCGATCCAGATCAAGCCGACGGTCGTGTTCGAGGGCGTCTGGTTCGGTGTCGCGTTGCTGGCCGCCGCCTGGCGAGCCGGATGGCGCGGTGTCGCGATCGCGCGCCATGCCGCCGCGCTGATCGGTGCCGCGCTGTTACCGACGCTGCTCGCTCTCTTCGGCTATGCCACGATCGGTCATGCCGGGAATTGGTGGTTCGCAACGATCGTCTCGATCTTCCACCGCGGCGTTGAGAGCGGCGACCCGATTGCCGCGCGGCTGACCGGGATTGCGCTGATGCTGATCGTGCCGATGGCCGCGGCGATCCATGGCGCGACCCGGCTGACGGGCAATATGAGATGGTTCCTGATCGGCTGGGCGATGGTGGCGTTGATCGGCGTCGCGGCGGTCCCGCCTTATTACAACCACTATGCGCTGCCGCTCGTCGTGCCGGTCGCGGTGCTGGCCGGGATCGGTATGGCGGCAAGCCGCCCCCTTGCCGTGATCGTCATCGCCGGCGGGGCAGCGTTGCTCTGGCTGTCGGGCTATCCCCATGTCGGTGAACGGGCCGCATCACGCGCTGCCCTGATGCGGATGGCGGCGCTGGTGAACACGTATCGCGGCACCGGCTGCATGTTCGGAATCAACGCGCCGCCCGCGCTTTACGTCGCGACGGGATCGTGCCTGCCGACACGCTATCCCTTCTCTCCCCATCTGACGCTGACCAGCGAAGCGGGCGCGATCGGCGTGAATCAGCGGGCCGAGCTGATCCGAGTCCTCGCCGGACGTCCGACCGTCATCGTGACTGGCCCGACGCTCGGCGGGACGGACCCTCGCGCCGTCGAACTGGTCGATCGCGCACTGGCCCTCGATTACCGCCGCATCGGTGCCGAGGGCGATGACGTCATCTGGACGCTCAGGCAGCGACCAGCCGATAATCCTTGAAGGTTTCGCGCAGCGCGGTCTTGAGCAATTTGCCCGTCGCGGTGTGCGGCAATTCGTCGACGAACTCGATCGCGTCAGGCAGCCACCATTTGGCGACGTTATCGCCGAGATGCGTAAGGATCTCATCGCGCGACACCGTGCTCCCGCTCTTGCGAACGATGAGTAGCAAGGGCCGTTCGTCCCATTTGGGGTGGTAAATCCCGATCGCCGCCGCCTCGGCGACGCCCGGACAGCCCACCGCCGCATTCTCAAGATCGACCGAACTGATCCACTCGCCGCCGGATTTGATGACATCCTTCGACCGATCGGTGATCTGCATCGTGCCCTCGGGATGGATCACCGCGACATCGCCCGTGTCGAACCACCCATCGGCATCGGCGGCATCCTGATCCGCGCCGAAATAGCGCTGGACGATCCAGGGGCCGCGCACGTGCAGACGCCCCGACGATTCGCCATCGCGCGGCAAGTCGTTGCCCTCGTCATCGGTAACGCGCAGCTCGACGCCGAACGGGATCTGCCCCTGCTTTGTGAGGAAATCGAGCTTGCGGTCATCGCTCCAATCCTCCCAACCCTCGGGCGGAGAGCCCGCAGTGGCGACAGGCGAGGTTTCGGTCATCCCCCAAAGATGCTTGACCTCGGCACCCATCGCCATCAGCCGGGCGATCATCGCGCGCGGTGCCGCCGATCCGCCGACGGTGGCCAATTTGAGATACTGTGGCGCCTCACCCGTCGCGTCGATATGCGCGAACAGTGCGAGCCACACGGTGGGCACGCCAGAGGAGATCGTCACCCGTTCCCGATTCATCAGGCCGCACAGCACCACCGGGTCGTTCACCGCCGAAAATACCATCTTCGCGCCGGTCATCGCGCACGCGAAGGGCGTACCCCACGCGGCGGCGTGAAACATCGGGACGACGGGTAACATCACCGAACTAGACGACATCGCCAACACCGACGGCGCGACGACCATCATCGCGTGCAACACGGTCGACCGATGTTCGTAAAGGACGCCTTTGGGGTTGCCCGTCGTGCCGCTGGTATAGCACAGCATGCACGGTTCGCGCTCGCCGCCCTCGACCCAGGCATAATCGCCATCCTCGCGGTCGATCAGCGCATCGAAGCTGCCATCGCCCGCGCCGTCCATGACGACATAATGTTCGATACTCGTCAGCTGCTCCTTGAGCCGGTCGACGAGTGGCTGGAACGCTGCATCGTACATCAGCACGCGGTCCTGCGCGTGATTGGCGATATAGACGAGCTGATCGTCGAACAGCCGCGGGTTGATCGTGTGAACGACCCCGCCCATCCCGATCGTTCCGTACCAGGCGATCAGATGATTGGCGTGGTTCATCGCGAGCGTCGCGACACGATCGCCACGGTTGATCCCCAGCCGTTCGAGCGCCTGCGCCAGCTTCTTCGACGAACGGTGGATACCCGCCCAGTCGGTCCGTGTCTCGCTACCATCGGCCCAGTGGCTGACAATCTCCCGCGCGCCTGCTTCCTGCGCGGCGTGATCGATCAATTTGGGTACCCGAAGTTCGAAATCCTGCATTCCGCCGAGCATCGTGGTCCTCTCCATTTTCTCGAAACCAGCATAAGCGGTGCGGGGCGCAGGGCAAGGGGCGCGCCTCGTGACGAAGCATTGCTGGTTCAGGCAGCCGACATCAGCTCACCTGCGTGCGTCAGCCGCCCCTTGCGCCTCAGCCGACCAGGGCCAACCGCGTTTCGGACGATTTCAGCATGACCGCGGCGATCCCGGGCAGGGCTTCGATCCGGTCGACCAGTTCGCCGTCGAGCAGGAAATCGCGACCGAGCAGGACGGTAGCCTCACCCTGCGGCAACGTCACCCTGGCGCGAATTTCACCGCGCGCACCGCGATGATCGCCGAGCATAGCGGCCAGCGCGCCGAACGCCGCAATGTCCGACACCACCACCTCGACGACGAAGCGCGCGGTGGAGGCAAGCCCTTCAAATGGCTGGATCCGCTTCACCGTCACGCGGGGTGCCTCCTCGCCCGGACGGCGATCGAGCTCGACCGTCGCGAGCCCGCACCCGCCGTTGCGCGCCGCCTCCTCCAGATCGGCCGCGACCATGTCGTCGAAACAGGTCGCGACGAATTGGCCGCTCGCATCCGACAGCGTCGCCATCATGTAACGCTTGCCGCGCGCGGAGGTGCGCCAGCGCGCATCTTCGACCAGCACCGCCATCGTCGCGCCGGCGCGGCTGCCATCGTCGGGAATGTTGAGTTCGCCCAACGCGACGAACTGGCGTGCGCCATGCATCTTGGCGAGATGCGCGTGACGATCGACGGGGTGGGCGGAGAAATAGAAGCCGAACGCCTCCTTTTCCTGCTCCATTCGTTCGGCCAGCGTCCAGCTGACCGAGCGTGGCAGCTTGATCGAATCGCCCGCCACTTCCTCGCCGCCGAATAATCCGCCCTGCCCGCTCGTCTTGGCTTCATGTGTCCGCGCCGCCACCGCCAGGATCGTTTCGGCGACCGCATGGACACCCGCCCGATTGCTATCGAGGCTGTCGAACGCGCCCCCGGCGGCGAGTGTTTCGAGCTGGCGTTTGTTGACAAGACGCGGATCGACCCGCGTCGCGAGATCGTCGATGCTCTTGAACGCACCGTTCGCCTCGCGCTCCTCGACCAACCGCTCCATCGCGCCCTCGCCCACCGATTTGAGCGCGGCAAAGGCATAGCGGACGACGAGCCCCGCGTCGGTTTTCTCGACATCGAATTCGGCTTGGCTGCGATTGATGTCGGGGCCGGCCATGCCAACGCCCAGCCGCCGCATATCGTCGACGAAAATAGCCAGTTTATC
This sequence comes from Sphingomonas bacterium, assembly GCA_028823055.1. Lineage (GTDB taxonomy): Bacteria > Pseudomonadota > Alphaproteobacteria > Sphingomonadales > Sphingomonadaceae > Sphingomonas. The sequence goes on along the minus strand of JAPKCG010000167.1, from coordinate 1,731 downwards.
AGTCAGATGCAGGTCATAGCACATCGATGCTGCGAAGAATTCCGCAGGGTGGTGCGCTTTCAACCACGCGGTCTGATACGCAAGTAACGCATAGGCGGCAGCGTGCGATTTGTTGAAACCATATCCTGCGAATTTGTCGATCAAATCGAACAGTTCGTTCGCCTTGTTCGCAGGGATCTGGTTCGTCGCCGCGCAGCCTTCGACGAAAATCTGGCGCTGGGCGTCCATCTCCGCCTTGATCTTCTTGCCCATCGCACGACGCAACAGATCCGCGCCGCCAAGGCTGTAGCCCGCAAGGATCTGCGCGGCCTGCATCACCTGTTCCTGATAGACAAATATCCCGTAGGTTTCGGCGAGCACGGGTTCGAGCAGCTTGTGCGGATAGACGATGTCTTCCTGCCCCAGCTTGCGGCGACCGAAGCTTGGGATATTGTCCATCGGGCCGGGGCGATACAGCGAGACGAGCGCGATGATGTCGCCGAAATTCGACGGCCGCACCGCCGACAGCGTCCGCCGCATCCCCTCCGATTCAAGCTGGAACACACCGACCGTGTCGCCCTTTTGAAGCAGCGCATAGACATCGGGATCATCCCAGGCGAGAGCATCGAGATCAATCGAAACGCGACGTTTTTGAAGCAGTTGTACCGCCTTTTTGAGAACCGACAGCGTCTTCAGGCCCAGAAAGTCGAACTTCACCAGCCCCGCGCCCTCGACATATTTCATGTCGAACTGGGTCACCGGCATGTCCGATCGCGGATCGCGATAGAGCGGCACGAGCTGGCTGAGCGGGCGATCGCCGATGACGACGCCCGCCGCATGGGTCGAGCTGTGCCGAGGCAGCCCTTCCAGCTTCATCGCCAGATCGAGCAGCCGCCTGACCTGATTGTCGTTGGCATATTCCTTCGCCAACTCACTGACACCATTGAGCGCGCGGTCGAGCGTCCACGGATCGGTCGGGTGGTTGGGGACGAGTTTGGCGAGCCGGTCGATCTGACCGTAGCTCATCTGGAGCACGCGCCCGGTATCCTTCAGCACCGCGCGCGCCTTCAGCTTTCCGAAAGTGATGATCTGCGCGACCTGATCGCGGCCGTATTTTTCCTGAACGTAACGGATCACCTCGACCCGGCGGGTTTCGCAGAAATCGATGTCGAAATCGGGCATCGACACACGTTCGGGATTGAGGAAGCGTTCGAACAGCAACCCCAGTTTGATCGGATCGAGATCGGTGATCGTCAGCGCCCAGGCGACGACCGAGCCAGCGCCCGAACCGCGACCCGGCCCGACCGGTATATCGTGATCCTTCGCCCATTTGATGAAATCGGCGACGATAAGGAAATAGCCGGGGAAACCCATTTGGACGATGACGTCGGTTTCGAAGGCGAGCCGATCGAGATAGACCTGTCGCCAGCCTGGCTCGCCCTCCCCCTGCAGTTCAGCGATCCGTTCGAGACGCGCTTCCAGCCCCGCAAGCGCATCCGCGCGCAGCTTTGCCGCCTCCCCTTCCAAATCACCCGCGAGGGTCGGCAGGATCGGCTTGCGATAGGGCGCAGCGACCGCGCAGCGCTGCGCAACGACGAGCGTATTGGCGATCGCCTCCGGCAAATCCGCGAACAATTCCCGCATCATATCCGCAGGTTTTAGCCACGCATCGGGCGAACTGCGCATGCGATCCTGTGTTTCGACATAGGTCGAATGCGCGATGCACAGCATGGCGTCATGCGCGTCGCCGAA
>JAPKCG010000166.1 GCA_028823055.1 Sphingomonas bacterium | reverse complement strand
GCTCGATGCGCCCGGTGGCGGCCTGCGTATCCAGACGATCCACGGCTTCTGCCAAAGCCTGCTCGCCGCCTTTCCGGTCGAAGCCGGGCTGACCCCCGGTTTCCGCCCGCTCGAACCGCGCGAGGAGGCGGTGCTGGCGCATGAGACGCTCGCGACGATGCTGGCGGATGCGGAGGCGGAAGGGCGTGTCAAACCGATTGAGACGATCGGGGCGCTGAGTTTGCGGCTGGGTGAGGAGGGGGCCGAGAAATTCCTGATCGCCTGCGCGAAATCGCTGACCGCGCTGGAGGCGTTGCCATCGGGTATCCAGCCGTGGCTGCGGCGCGCGCTCGATCTGCCGCAGGGCGATGTCGCCGATGCGGTTGCCGATGGCTGTGCCGCGCTCGATTATCACGCGATCGAACGGATTGCGGAAGCGAACCGGGCGTGGGGAACGGCGACGGGCATCGGTCACGCTGCGACGATCGATGGCTGGTTCGCCGCGACGCCCGACGCGCGTGCACTGTCGCTCGCCGATCTAAAATCGATCGTCTTCACGTCGAAGGATGAACCGAAGAAAACGCCGAAGAAGATTGCCGATTTAGACCCCGATTACGAGCGGATGGCGGCAGAATTGGGCGGTGCCTGTGTCGCGTTGCTCGGTCTGGAATTGCGCGCGGCCTATGCCGATCTGCTCGCCGCAGGGCTGGAGGTCGGGCGCGACTATGCGCGCGCCTATGCCGCGGCGAAACGGCGGTCGGGTGCGGTCGATTTCGACGATCTGATCCAGACCGTCGTCAACCTGCTCGATCAGCCCGGGATCGGCGAGTGGGTGCGCTACAAGCTCGATGCGATCACCGAACATGTGCTGATCGACGAGGCGCAGGATACCAATGCGGCGCAATGGCGGATCGTGCGCGCGCTGGCGGATGAGTTTTTTGTCGGGCGAGGCATCTATGCGCCCTCGACGCGAACGCTGTTCACCGTTGGCGATTACAAACAGGCGATATTCGGGTTTCAGGGGACGAGCCCGTTCAACTTCGCCGCTGCCGAGCGACATTTTTCCAGGCGTGCCGCCGAGGTCGGTGACGATGAATGGCCCGAAGATGAGCGCGGTCTGCCGTTCGAACGACTGTCGCTGTCGCAGTCGTTTCGATCCACCCGGCCGATCCTCCAGTTTGTCGATGCCGCCATTGCGGCGACGGGGGAACCAGGTCTTGGTGTGATAGGAGAAATCGAAACGCACGCTTCCGAAGTTCCCGGCCCGGGGATCGTCGAACTCTGGCCACCGACGATTGTCGGCGGGAGCGATGAGGATGAAGAAAGCTGGGTCGATGACGCGGTCCGCGAACAAGCGTCGCGGATCGCGCGAGCGGTGAAGACGTGGCTCGACGACAAGGTCGAGCTTGGCAGCAAGGGACGCGCATTGCGGCCTGAGGACATCATGATTCTCGTCAAGCGGCGCGGTGATCTGGCCTCGTTGTTGGTCGCGCGGCTTTATGCGGAGGGGGTGCCGGTCGCGGGAGTCGACCGGCTGCGACTCAATGCGCCGCTCGCGGTGCAGGATCTGCTCGCCGCGATCCGATTCGTGCTTCAGCCCGATGACGATCTGAGCCTGGCGTCGTTGCTGGTGTCGCCCCTCATCGGCTGGACGCAGGACGAGTTGATGCATGCCGCGCCGCGTGACCGGGGTAGTCTGTGGCGCCATCTGGGGCGGACGCAGAGCGACGACCGATTGGCGCCGCTGCGCACCCTGCTTGCGCGGGCGGATTTCACGACGCCCTATCAGTTTCTCGAAGAGATGCTGACTGGCGCACTCGATGGCCGGCGCAAGCTGATCCGGCGGTTGGGGGCGGAGGCGCGCGATCCGATCGAGGAATTGCTCAACGCGGCACTGGCCTTCGAAACGACCGCGACGCCGTCGCTGCAGCGGTTTCTCGACTGGTTCGATCGCGGCGATGTCGACATCGTCCGCGATGCATCCGCACCGATCGATGCGGTGCGCGTGATGACCGCACATGGCGCGAAGGGGCTGCAGGCACCCGTCGTCATCCTCGCCGATGCGACCGTCGACCCTGGCGCCGCGCCGCGCACGCTGGTTCAGTGGGCACCGGAGCCGGGCGCGATGCCGATCCCGATTTTTCGCCCGCGCAGCAGCGAACGCGGCGGGCCGCTTGATGAAGCGATTGCGGCGATCGAAACGCGCGAGCGGGAAGAACATTGGCGACTTTTCTACGTTGCCGCGACGCGCGCGGAGGAGCGGCTGGTGATCGCGGGCGCGCTGGGTGTGCGGGCGCAGGGCGTCCCGCCCGAAGCAAGCTGGTATGCGGCCACGCATCGCGCCTTTGCGGCGCTCGGGGTCGAGGAAGGTGAGGGGGAACGCCGTTTTCTCGGCACCTATGACCCCGCGCCAGCGCGGCGTCGCGCCACCGACACCGATGCGCCGTCGCCGGCCAAGCCGCTGCCCGACTGGGCGCGCCGCGCAGCGCCGGTCGAGGCACGGCCGTCGCGCCCGTTATCGCCGTCGTCGCTGGGCGAGGATCTGGTCAGCGATCCGCCGCCCGGCCCCGAGGCACAGGCGGCGGCGGAACGAGGGCGCCTGATCCACGCGCTGTTCGAACGCCTGCCGCCGGTCGCCCGGACCGAGCGGGCGGATGCCGCACGACGCTGGCTTGCACAGGCTGGTGGGGTGACGGATGCCGCGACGCGCGACGGGATCGTGACCGATGTTCTGGGCGTCCTTGATGCGCCCGAATTCGCGGAGCTGTTCGGTTCAGATGCGCTCGCCGAAGCGCCGATCGCGGCGACGATCGATGATGGGGTCGTCGTGGCGGGGACCGTCGACCGGTTGCTCGTCACCCCCGACGCAATCCGCATCGTCGATTTCAAGACCGGGCGGCGCGTGCCCGCGACGCTCGATGAGATACCCTCCTACCACCGGCGTCAGATGGCGGCCTATGCCGCCGCGCTCGCGGTCGTGTTTTCGGGGCGGAGGATCGAGGCAGGGCTGCTCTATACAGCGGGCCCCCGGCTGTTGATGTTGCCCGCCGATATGCTCGCGGTCGACAAGCCCGGCTTTGCCGCGACGGAGCAAAGCTAGCCTCTCGTCGGTTGAGCCACCGACCCCGGCCTCCTAGATAGGGGGCAACAAGGAGATATTATCATGGCCACGAAGAAGATCACCGACGCCAGCTTTCAAAGCGACGTCATCGACGCCGACGGTCCCGTACTCGTCGATTTCTGGGCGGAATGGTGCGGCCCCTGCAAGATGATCGGGCCGAGCCTTGAGGAAATTTCGGAAGAATTGGGCGAGCAGGTTACGATCGCCAAGATCAACATCGACGAAAATCCCGACGCCCCCGGCAAATACGGCGTGCGCGGCATTCCGACGATGATCCTGTTCAAGGGGGGCAACCCCGCCGCGACCAAGGTCGGTGCCGAGCCCAAGGGGCGGATCAAGGCCTGGCTCGAAGGCGAACTGGCCTAACAGTTTCGGGCGTCTCGATCAGCTCCGATAATCGGCGTTGATCGAGATGTACCCGTGGGTGAGGTCGCACGTCCACACGGTCGCGCGGCCATTGCCCAAACCCAAATCGACGCCGATTTCGACCTCGTCGCCCGCCAGATGCGCGGCGACGGGGTCTTCGTCATATTCCTCGATCGCCAGGCCGTCGCGCGCAACCTGCGTGTCGCCGAAACGAATGGCCAGCTTGTCGCGGTCGGCGGGTTCGCCTGCCTTGCCGACCGCCATGACGACGCGGCCCCAATTGGCATCGCCCCCCGCAATCGCGGTTTTGACGAGTGGCGAATTGGCGATGCTCATCGCGATACGGTGCGCGCTGCGGTTGCTATCGGCGCCCGTCACCACGATCTCGATCAGTTTCGTTGCACCCTCACCGTCGCGGACGACGAGCATCGCGAGCTTGTGGCAAAGCTCGGCGAGCGCCGCGCGGAAGGCGTCTGCACCGTCACTGTCGCTGTCGGTCATGGGGGCGTTGCCCGCAGCGCCGCTCGCGAAGGCCAGCACGGTGTCGCTGGTCGAGGTGTCGCCATCGACGGTGATGCACGAAAAACTCGGCGTATTGGCATCGGCCAATGCGGCTTGCAGAAAGCCGGGATCGACGGCGGCGTCGGTGAAGATGAACCCCAGCATCGTCGCCATGTCGGGCGCGATCATGCCCGACCCCTTGATGATGCCAACCAATGTCACGCGGCGGCCATCGACGATCGCGCTGGTCGTCGCGCCCTTGGGATAGGTGTCGGTCGTGCCGATCGTCTCCGCCGCCTCACGCCAGCCGCAGGGTGTCGCGACGAAGGCGGCGTCGAGTCCGGCCTCTGCCTTGTCGATCGGCAGTGGCACGCCGATGACCCCGGTCGAGGCGACAAACACGTCCGATGGCTGGCAGCCGAGATAACCCGCCGTCCGCGCCGCAATCGCTTCGACCGCCGCACGGCCACGGTTGCCGGTGAATGCGTTCGAATTGCCCGCGTTGACGACGAGCGCGCGCGCGGAGCCGAGCGTCAAGGCCTTGCGGCACCATTCAACCTCGGGCGAGGGACATTTGCTCTGAGTCAGCACCCCTGCGACAATCGTGCCCTCAACCAGCGTCGCGAAGGTTAGATCGCACCGGTCCCACGTCTTGTACCGGGCGCGCGAGACGCGCAGGTCGACCCCCGCGATCGGGGGCAGATCGGGGAAGTACGCCGGGGCGAGGGGGGAGCGATTGGTCTCGGTCATGGTGTGCGCTATAGGCGGTCGAACGGGTGGGGGAAATATCGGTGATTACACTGCTGTCGATGCTCGCAATTCAGGTGGCCGCGCCGGTCATCGACGTCACGCGCGGCCCCGTCGCGACGACCACCGTCGCGGTTCGGGTGTCGCTCGACTCGGAGGGGCGCGTGGTGTCCTGTCGCACTGCGACCGCGGCATCGGGGGCTTGCGTCGGCTTTCCGAAGGGCCGGGTCGTGTCCTCGCCCATCCGCCATCGCAGCGAACCCGTCGGCGGCATGATGACCGTATCGACGACGACGGTGGTGAGTGGACGATAAGCGAACGTGGCTGACCGGTAACGGTCGGGGGCTGATGATAGCGGTTCTGGTGCTGTGCGCGATGCTCGCCATCACGCTCGTCGTGGTGTCCGGTCGGTTGGCGTGTCGCTATGCCAGCGCTACCTCGGCAGATCGCAAGAATGCGGGGACGGAAATGCCGTTTGCCAAGGACCCGCAAGCAACGCGGACGCGGAACCGTAAGGTGGCACCGGCGGGAAATCCGGGATCCTGGTTTGCAACGGATGACTATCCGACCGCCGCGCGTCGTCGCGAGGAGCAAGGTCCGGTATCGGTCCGCCTCGCCATCGATGCGCGAGGTCGTGTCGCCGACTGCGTCGTTTTGCAAAGCAGCGGATCGCCTTCGCTGGATGCGGCGACCTGTCTGATCGCTACCCGCCGCGCGCGTTTTTATCCGGCGACAAATGGCGACGGCCAGCCCATCGCATCGACCTATGCCCTACCCGGCGTGCGGTGGCAGCTTGACTAACGTGCGCATCTGAGACTTCCTGCTGCGCATCGATCGCTGAATTGGCATTCGCGCAGTGCAATCGTCTTATAATATTGAAGGTGAAAGGGCCGATCTTCGATGTCGTCTTTCGTGTTGCTGTATATTTTGACATTGGCCGGAGCCGAAGCAACGAAGTCTTTGCGCCTCCCAGATGACCCGCATCGCCCGCACATGCTGGGGAATCCAGGCGCGCTGATCCTCGCCGACGACTATCCGAGTGAAGCCAGGCGTGCGGGGATTACCGGGTCGGTCAAAATGGCCTTCGCCGTTGACGCAAAGGGCGTCCCGACCGACTGTCAAATCATCGAATCGAGTGCGTCGGCGATTCTCGACAAGGCGTCCTGCGCGATCGGTATGGGCCGTTTCCGTTTCAAGCCCGCAACCAACGATGCCGGCGAGCCGATCGCGTCGGTTTACATAGCCCCAGTAATAAATTGGAGCCAGGAGAAGACGGATGCCGGGCGGCCCTATCAGTTGGTTGGGGGCGCGCCGACCGTCAGGTCGCTGTCGAAAGTCTATATCGATATCGGTGCGGACGGTCGCGTTACCGGGTGCCACGTTTCTGCGGACTCAAAGGAGCCCAAAACCGCGTGTGACAGCATCAAGAACGGTACGCAGATCACCGGACCACTGACCGTGGACGGCCATCCCGCCAACGCGTCCGCCACGCTCGAGCGCACATTTTCGATCAGAGCCACGTCGCTGACGGGTGAATGACGACCAGGCGGCGAAACGTCCTTTAGCGTGGACGAAGCGAGCGTCAGTGCCTATGTCGACGCTGCCCATGAATTTGATCCTGCTCCTTTCCGCTCTGTTATCGGCGTTGACCGGCATGTCGCAGAGCGCGCGTGCCGTCGAGCAGCCCGCACTGACGCGCCCGATCGCGGCAGTCGCGCCGACCTCTGCGGCTGCGGTCCGGGCAGAGGCACGCCCGGTTCAGCCGCTCCTGGCACTGACGACGGTAGCGGCAGCGACCATCGCGACGCGCGTTCTTGGCGTCGTATCGATCCCGGCGCTGCTGACGAATCGCCGCCGCGAATAGCGTTGCCGGCGTCGCAGCGTGACCGCTGTCGCGCCGCCGCTCTTCACGATCATCCCGCTGCTGTGCCGCACGTCGCGGCGCGCGCGCATCAATATCAGGAAATTTGCCCATGTTCGGTGGCCTCGCCAAATCCTTGTTCGGTTCGTCCAACGACCGTTACGTCAAATCGCTCAACCCCCTTCTTGCACAGATCGCGGGCCACGAGCCCGCGATGCAGGCGATGGACGATGCGACGCTCGCCAATCAGACCGTGTTGTTTCGCGAACGGATGGCGAATGGCGA
>JAPKCG010000165.1 GCA_028823055.1 Sphingomonas bacterium | reverse complement strand
AGACCCATCGTCATCTGCGGCAGGTGATATTGGACAGGGCGACGCAGATCTCGTTCCGCCCGAATTGGACGCGACGGATGCCGATGGAACCCGTGCGGGCAGCGATGTCAGCGGCAGCGGCACGGGGGCTTCATCTTCGCCTGTCGATCCAGATCCAAATCCGCCATCGGCGGGCGATCCATTCGATGTGACGGTCACCAGGCGGATGGTACCTTTCGCTTCGCTGTCGATTGCCCCCGACAATCCGTGGGGTACAGACATCCGAGACGACGAATCATACCGTCATCTACGGGCGATGGCGGCATCGCCCGACAGTACCCCGCCGCTGCTCGTTGAGGCCAAAGACAACGGTTGGGCAATCATCGGTGACCCTGCCACCTACATCGCGTTTGCCAAGCAGGCGGGCTTCAGTCAGGAAATGCCCGTCCGCGTGGAGGAGCTGACCGGCACGCCGGCCGCCAAGCTCCTTTACCTTGGGGTCCAGGCGCTTGGTACACGACCGATGCGATACATGCGTCGCGCCCGATATTCGCTGCGCGTGTGTGAACTCGACAACGCAGAGGGCAAGGAAATCGCCAAAAGGCTAGGCATCCACTCCAGCGGGACGTCTCGCGATCTCAAGGCGGCAAGGCTGGAGCGACAGTTTCCGGCGTTCGCGCACATTCTCGCAACCCCTTCCGACGCCGCGGTGACCTACTATCTCGACATCGTCTCTCATGCGGATGCGCAAGCCTTTCCCGAAAAAGCACTGGGCGCGCTCGCGGCTCGTGCTGTTAAAATCGCGAAGAAAGGCGAGAAGCTCTCCACAACCGAGGCGAAACTGGCACTGGGTATTGTGAAGCCTTCCACGCCGAAAGAAAAACTCGAGACTGCCGTCGAAAGCCGCGTCCTCGAGGCGGCAGCCGGTGCCGCTGCCGCAGCGCTTGAGCAGAGCGCCGATGGCAAATATCTGCGCCTCGTTCTCACCTACGCTGCGGGTACGGCGCCGTTCGACAAGCGGGCCGCTGAATTCCAATCGTGGCTGACGGCCATGGCCGCACCCGGCGCACCGGACGAGCCGCCACCACCCCCGGCGCAGGGGTGACGCCGATGACAAACGGCTCGCCCGAGCGCATTTTGCGCCTGCCGGAGGTCAAATCCCGCACCGGACTGTCGCGATCGTCGATCTATGCCAAGATCGCCGACGACACCTTTCCCAAACAGAAGAAATTGGGGCACCGCATCGTTGGCTGGTTCGAGTCGGACGTGACAGCGTGGATCACTGCTCGAGATTGACCGTGCGATCTCGCCGCTTCTTAATCGACATATCTCCGCCGAGGCCCCCCAAGCAAATCTGCCGCGGGAGGCAAACCGTCCAACAGGAGACCCGCCCACTCGGTCGCGATCTCGCGACGGCGGCTCATATAAGCTGCCCGATTGTAGAGCCGCTCGGTTTCGCTGAGACCTTTGAAGGTGTGTGCGAGCATCAGATCGATGACCAGGCGGACGAATGCTTTGGCCTCGTCACTCGGCGCTTCAAGCGCTGCCCGTTCGTTCATGATCGTCGAGAAGCTGGACCGCCAACCGTGCGGACAGTGCCTGTTCTGATACCCCTCCCTGTTATAAAGGTAGGCGATCGCATTCTCGCTGCTCGGCTCATGGACAGACCGCGCCGAAGGAAACGCGAACGGCCCAAACCCGGTCAGCGGTCGAATAGCGCGGAGCACATCGACCGCTTGGGGTGCAAGGGGCACCTCATGATCGTAGGCAGCATCCTCGCGCAGTTGAAATTCCTGTTTCATCTCATTGGCGGGCACTCGCCATACAGCTGTCGATGGGTCGGCAGCGGTTTCATTCCAGTTTACGCCCTGGACCTGCTCCCAGCGCAATCGGCGCACCATACCCGGCCTTTGCGCGGTCAGTGCAAGGAACCGCGATGCCGCTTTCGTGACAGGGCTGGCGCCTGCGTCTTCGACGTCGTTAAGCAGCTTCCGCAAGTCTGCAATCTCGAGCAGAGCGGGTCGACGCTTTCCTCTGGGAACCGGCTTCATTACGATGCCAACATCGAGCGCGGGATTACTTCGAACCGCACCCGAGGCTTTGGCGAACCGATAGATCGACGCGATACGCTGACGCAATCGATGTGCGGTTTCGATCGCGCCGCGGTTCTCGACCTTCTTCAAGACAGCGATCACCATGGGTTCGTCAATATCGGCGAGATCGAATTGCCCGAGCAGCGGGAACACGTCGCGCTCAAGGCTGGTGATGACATCATCCGCATGAACGGGTTTCCAACGCGGCTTTTCATGCGCGTACCATGCGCGGGCAAAGGTCTCAAACAGGGTTGCCGATGGCGTCGTACGCACCAACTTCAGCTTCTTCGCCAGCAGTGCGGGATCCTTGCCCTCCTTCAACTGCTTTCGTGCTTCATCCCGCCGATCTCGCGCCTCTGCCAGGGTCATCTCTGGAAACGCCCCGAAGATCAGCCGCTTCTCTTTACCGCCGAATCGATATTTGAGCCGCCAACCCCGGTGTCCACGGGCCGTGACGTGGAGATACAGCCCGCCAGAATCGGCCAGCTTATAATCTTTGTCTCGGGGCGCGGCATTCTTCACCGCCATCACAGTCAGCATCAGGCATCTCCCAACCTGATATCGATGCCCCCAACCGAAGTTTCAATGCCCCCGACAATGCCCCCGAGCCAACCCGGCTTAGCTCGGATTTAGCTGGACGGCGCTGGACCGGAAATCCACTGAATCGCAAGGTGTAGAGAAGAAAATCGGACATATTGAGAGCCCGTAGGATCAGGGCTTGGCGGAGCGGGTGGGATTCGAACCCACGATACGCTTTTGACGTATACTCACTTTCCAGGCGAGCGCCTTCGACCACTCGGCCACCGCTCCGCATGCACTGGAAGAGGAGGGCGCGTAGCGTGTCGCGGCGTCGCCCGCAAGCGTTGCGCTTCGTTGCGGGCTCGGGCAGGTTTCATCGATGATCGCATCGCTTCTCACCGCCGCCATCGCGCTTGCCGCCGCGCCGCTACAGGCCACCGCGCCCGCGCCGCTTCCCTCCGACCCGATCGAGGGCGATTGGCGGACGATTCCCGATGATGAGCTGATGCTGATCGACCTCGCCGACGGGCACCGCGTCGTCGTGCGACTCGCGGCGCGTTTCGCGCCCGAACATGTCGCCAATGTTCGCACACTCGCGCGCGCGGGCTGGTGGAATGGCGAAAGCGTTTATCGCGTTCAGGAAAACTGGGTCGCGCAATGGGGAGATCCGACCGAGAAGAAACCGCTGCCCGCGGGCATGACCGATCGACCCGCCGCCGAATATGAAATCGCAGCGTTCGCGCCTGCGCAGCGGCTGGCAAAGGCCGATGCCTATTCGACCGCATCGGGGATCACCGCCGATGGCTGGCCCGTCGCGTCCGATGGCAAGGCGGCGTGGCTGACGAATTGTTACGGCATGGTCGGCGTCGCGCGCGATGCCGCGCCGAGCACCGGATCGGGCAGCGAATTGTTCACGCCCATCGGCCAGTCGGCGCGGCGGCTCGATCGTAATTACACCGTCGTCGGACGGATCGTCGAAGGGATGCAATATCTATCGAGCCTGCCGCGCAGTGATGCCGCCATGGGCTTTTACGCAACGCCAGCCGAACGGACGGGGATCGCGCGCGTGATGCTGGCGAGCGATCTTCCCGCCGCCGACCGCCCGCACTATCAGTATCGCGCGGCGGACAATCCGCGCTTCGCCGCCGCGATCGCGCGGCGCGAACACCCCGATGCGCCAACGATCGCGATCGGGGCCAATGTGTGCGACGTGCTGCCTGCGGTTCGCAAAAAACCTTGACGCCGCGCATGGATGACCGTCGGCGTCCAGCAGACCGGTGTCAATCGATCGGCGCGGTCAGCGACGCGCGCGTGCCCGGCTGATTGTCGGTCACCTCGATCTCGCCATCGATGCGCTGGACGACCGCGTTCATCATCCGCGAACCGAACCCGCCCGTTTTGCTGCCGCCCGCAGTTTCCCTCATGCCGCGTCCCTGATCGGCGACGATCAGGCGGAACCGGCGGCGATGCTGTTCGAGGATGATCTCGATCGGCCCCGGCGCTTCGCCATAGGCATATTTGGTCGCGTTGATGACCAGTTCGGTAAGGATCAGGCCGACGCTGACCGCGCGATCGGTCGGGATCAGGATCGGGGCAAGGTCGGTCGTCATCCGTTCCGCCCACGCGCCGCCCAGCGACAGGCGCAGGTCATCGACAAGCTCGCCGATATAGCGCGACAGATCGACCGATTCGATCTGATCGTCACGATAAAGCCGCCGGTGGACGAGCGCGACCGCCGACAGGCGCGACTGCGCCTCCGCCAGCGAAGAGGCGACATCGCCCGGCCCCGCGGCGCGCGCCTGCATCGACAGAAAGGCGGAGACGAGCTGGAGGCTGTTCTGGACGCGATGGTCCACCTCCTTCATCAACATATCCTTCTGCGCGAGCAGCGCGTCCTTTTCGAGGACACTGCGATTGAGCGTTTCGTTCAATTCGACGATTTGCCGACTATGCAGCGAATCGCGCAAGGTCCGACGCAACCGGTGCGCCGTTTCGACTTCCTCCAGCGTCCAGCGCCGCGCCTGCCCGCGGACGATTTCGACCCATGAGGCGAAGGACGCGCGCGGGCTGAGCGATCCGTCGGGACCGGTCGTCTTGTTCCTGTGCGGATTGCCCGCCCATTCGACTTCCTCGACCTGTTCGGCGCGCAGCCAGATCAGCATCGTTCCGTCGTCGAGCAGCGGCAACGCCAAAACGCCGCTCGCCGCAGCCGCAATGCCGCGCCCGTCCGCATGATCGGCCCCCAGCCGGTCGGTCGAATAAAGCTCGATGGGCGATCGTTTGCGCAGCCAGTCGACCAGATCGGCAAGATCGCCCCGTCCCGGGCAACGACCATAGCCGTCGATCATGGTCCCACGCGCAAAGACCAGGCCGTCGCTGGCGAGCAGTTCGGTCAGCTCGCGCTCGTGCAGCTTCACCGCCTCCCGCACGTCACCCGCCTCGACGATCCGCGGCAACAGCGCATCGCCCTCGATCCGCAACCGCAACCTTTCGCGATAGCTGGCCGCCTCCTCCTTCGCGCGGATCTGTCGCGCCAGCCCGCCCGCCAAGACCGTCGCGATCATCCGCACGTCGCGTGGCATCAATTTGGCGGTGCGATGATGACAGGCGATCAGCCCCCACAGCATCCCGTCCTGCACGATCGAAATCGATGCCGACGCGCCGACGCCCATATTATGGAGATACTGGATAGGGATCGGCGACACGCTGCGCACCGACACGTCACTCAGATCGGTGTGGCGATAGTCGGCGGGCCGGATCGGTTGCGGGTCATAATCGATATCGGGGATCGCGCGCGCGCGATTGCGGATGTAGAGCGCGCGCGCCTGACGCGGAATATCGGTTGCGGGAAAGTGGTGGTGGAGGAACGATCCGATATCGGGGTCGCTATCCTCGGCAACCACGCGCCCGGCATCGTCATCGAGAAAGCGATAGATCATTACCCGGTCGAACCCGGTCAACGCGCGAAACGCGGTCGCCGCGCGCTGGCACAACATGGTCAGGTCGCTCGCGCGTTCGAACCCCGTCGCCATGACTTCGAGCTTGGCGAGCACATTCGTCGCGAGCAGCGGCTCGGCCTCGCCCGCCGCCTCCAGTTCGACGATCATCGCGTCGCCGCTCCGGTGCAGCGTGATGTCGTATCGCCCCCGTGCGGTGTCGATCGTCCCCGCAAAGATTGCGCCGCCCGGGCCAGCGGTGGCACCGTCATCGGGGATATTGCCATCCTGCCACAATAGGCGGCCGATGTCCGCGCCGAGCCAATCGTCGCCAAACACCGCTTCCAGATCGCCCGCCCCCGCAACCACGCGATGCGTCGCGCGATCGGCGATCAACAAAAGGCCATGAGCCTGGATCGAACCGGGGATATGGATCGGTTCGCGATCGCACGCAGTCGTATCGTGGTCGGCGGCCGATCCCGGCAATTCCAGGCGTGACGCCATCAACTCATTCTCCACTCACCACATATGATCGCACGCCAGTGGAGAAAGCTCAATTAACCTAGGTTGTACTGATGGTTGGGGGGCAATCCCTACCCTTCCGCCGGTGCGCCCGCCGCCGCCGCGATGACGCAGATGATGCCGATAATCGCAAAGCCGACCTGTCGCCCCACCCCGCCCTGCTGCGTCCGCCGCGATACCCAGATCGCCAGTCCCGCCTGCATCGCATAAAAGAGCGCGAAGGCGCGCGACGACAGCGCGACCACCTCGAACGGGTTGGTCAGCCACACGATCGCAATGGCCAGGATTGCGACGACGACGAACGCACCGCGCACCCGCAGCCGCTTGCGCGACACCTCGACCGCGATCCCGCCCGCGCCGATCGAATCCGCGATCGCCGCCGACAACTGGCTCGACACTGCGCCGATCAGTACGAAAATACCGAGCGCGGGTGCGACCAGCTCCATGATGTCGAGGATGCCCGCGACGCCTTCGGCATGCTGCGCCCGCCCCAGAAACGGCGTCAGCAGCGCGAGGAATCCCAGATAGATCGCGGACGAGATCCATTGCGACCAACGCATCGTCCTGACCCGCGTCGCCTGGTCGTATGTCTCGCCCATATAACGCGACGTCTCGAACCCCTGCACGGTGATGAGCAGGCCGAGCAGCATCGGAATGCTGTGGAACGACAGTTTCGCAGGCGGCAGCGGCATGCCGTCGCCATGCGGGTTCATCGCCCACCATATGGCGAGCGCCGCGAGCATCCCGGCGATGATGCCAAGCTTGACCGACACCGTCCCATGCGCGGCATGTTAGATCTTCTTGATGTCGCCCGAATAGGCGAGCGCGGTGATG